>NZ_JAYKGW010000095.1:0-8444 GCF_035285525.1 Okeania sp.
TGCTTGTATATTTGGTTCAGCATTAGGTACTTTGGGAGTAGCATTTTCTGGACAAGTATTTTATGCAGTCGCCCCCATAACATTAGCTTTATCTCTAAATGTGGCTAATAGATATCGATTAGAACAGTATATCTTATCATCTCAAAAATCTGAAATAGAATCAGTTCAAAACTCAGTAGAAAGATTAGAAAAAAATGCTGTTAAAGTAATAATTAAACTTCGTCAACAACTGTCTACAGAAATAAAATCAGTTCGTGAACAATTATCCAGTAAATCAATAGAAACTGTAAACTCAGAAATACAACAACAACTAACTGCACTAGAACATTCAGCTTCTTCTGTAGAAAAAAGTTTGGCATCTGTAGACAATAAAGCTATGACTGCTGATGATTGGGAAATAGTAAATGGTCGTCTTTTGGTAATTGAAGAAGCGATCGCTAATTTGCAAAAGGATATGGAAATATTACCTAAAGAACCTCAAGTAGATATATCCGAACTTGAGGCCAAAGTTGACAATCTAGAAATACAAAATACACAGGTAGTTAAACCTCACTTGAAGCGCCTGATTACACTTGTAAGACAATTACAACATACAAATTATTCTAACTCTTCATCTCATCAGTCCTTAATTTCCAGACAACCAATTAGAGAATATAATGGGGAATAATTCAAGTAATCTGAAAATGGGTTTTAAGTATAAAAAATTGTCAGCATTCAGAAGTCAGCTATCAGCTATGAATTATATAGAATCCGGTTAAATACTTATCGTATCTGCAAAAGGAAGGCAGAGGGTAGAAGGCAGAAGGCAGAAGGGAAAGAAATATGGAGAGGAAAAAAGTTTTTCATCAACTAATTATCCGGATTCTATATTATTAACTTATCCTGTTTGGCAGGAGAAATTAATCTCCAAAAAGTTAAAAGAAAAAGCTCGTCAGCTAATTTTAATCAGTCCTTTACGTTTGCTCGGCTATTAGCTGACTGCTGACTGCTAATAGCTGAATGCTTACAAATAATTTTAAATTTCTGTTAGGAAAAATGTCAGTATGATAACTGTTAACTAATAATTGATAACTGAAATGACTGAACCGTTAACCCTAATATTTGATGTTGATGGCACTTTAGCTGATACAGAAAAAGATGGCCATAGAGTAGCTTTTAATCAAGCCTTTGCTGAAGTAGGTTTGGACTGGGAATGGTCAATTCCTTTGTATGGAGAATTATTAGCGATCGCTGGTGGTAAAGAACGAATTAAATTTTATATTGATAAGTATAAACCAAATTTGTCCTCATCACTTCCACTACCAGAATTAATTTCTAATCTACATAAGAGTAAAACAAATTATTACCGAGAATTATTAAGAACAGGTGCTATACCATTACGCCCAGGAGTAGAAAGACTATTAAAAGAAGCACGAGGTAATAATATGCGGTTAGCGATCGCTACTACTACTACTATGGCAAATGTGGAAGCATTATTAGAGTATACTTTGGGGAAAGAAAGTATTTCGTGGTTTGAAATAATTGGAGCAGGAGATATAGTTCCCGCAAAAAAACCTGCACCAGATATTTATCTTTATGTATTAGAAAAAATGAATATTCAAGCTGAAAATTGTATAGCGTTTGAAGATTCATATAATGGTTTACAATCTGCTGTACAATCAGGATTAAAAACAATAGTGACTGTTACTGATTATACTCGTAATCAGGATTTTACAGGTGCAACTTTAGTCTTAGATAATTTAGGAGAACCAGAAAAATCATTTACTGTTATTAGTGGAGATACTAAAGATAGAACTTATTGCGATCTAAAATTAATTGAGTTTTTCCAAGATTAACACTAAGTAACAGGTAACAGGTAACAGGGAACAGTAGAATATTAAGGATTTTTCCTATAGGGAAATGCTCCGCAAATAGGATTTCTAAATGTCTGCGCCCTTTGTTTCGACTTTGATAATAATAAAAATTGATGATTTATAGATAAGAATTGATTCTATTTTTTATTTGTGGAGATGTCTATTAGATATCTCCACAAATCACTCATTAAAATCAATGATCCCATACGAAATTGTCAATTATTTTTCCCTGTTTCCTGTTCCCTGTTCCCTATTTTCTAGAGATATCAATCAGCAATACTAATACCACTAGAATTAAACTGTGCTATCCAAAATTCTAAATCTGGGTCAGAAATTTTCGCTTTTACTGCTGCTTTAACTTGCTCTGCTTGAGATTGAGATTCTGTTAAAGCAAACACAGTTGGTCCCGATCCTGACATCATAGCTCCTAAAACATTCTCAGAGGCAAAAGCTTCTCTTAATTTTAATAATTGGGGATATTCTGGTAAAGCTATTTTTTCTAGATCGTTATGTAATAGTTTGCCAATTTCCCTGTGGTTGTGGTTAGCGATCGCCGATATCATTGGTTCAGAATGTACTCTTTGCCCGCTATTTTCTTGACCTTCTGTATCAGTAACATAAGTATGACCGAACTTTCGACGATAAGTTTTATACGCCCAAGGTGTAGAAATAGAGAGTTTTCTGTATTTAGCCAAAACCAAATAAATATCGTCTAAATTTGGCAATGGGGAAAGCACTTCACCCCGACCAGTCGCTAAAGCAGTTCCGCCACCAACACAAAAAGGAACGTCCGAACCCAACTGCGCTCCCAACTCTTGCAACTCTCCCCTAGTTAAACCCAGTCCCCACATTAAATCTAAACCAACCAATACTGCTGCTGCATTTGCGGAACCTCCTGCTAATCCCGCTGCCACAGGAATATGTTTATGGATAGTAATTTCAACGCCACCGTATTGAGCAAATACATCTGGAAATTGTTTGCTCATCAGAGAAGCTGCTCGGTAAGCAATATTACTTTCATTTTCAGGAACTAGGGGATGGTCGCATCGCACCACAATATTTTCAACACCAATAGAACGAATATCTATTTGATCTGCTAGACTAATGCTTTGCAAAACCATTGCTAATTCGTGATAACCATCTGGGCGATCGCCGATAATTTCTAGATATAGATTGATTTTAGCAGGGGCAATTAATGAGTAAGAGCGCATTTTAGATAGTATATAGTTTGATTATTTTAATTTATCAGGACTTACGCAAAATATCAAATCATATCATGTCTGAAGCAAGAAGTGCATGGGGTAGTAGCGAGTCCCGTGCAGAAATTTTCATAGTTACTCTCAGATTTACATAAACCCGCCCCCATTAGAGGTAGTAGCGAGTCCCGTGCAGAAATTTTCATAGTTACTCTCAGATTTACATAAACCCGCCCCCGTTAGAGGTTGGGGGCAGATTTAGCTAACTTAAAGCGTGAAAACTCACTTAATGGTGAAACCCGCCCCTACAGAACCTGATTCCCTAATGCACTTACTATTCTTTTGTCCGCCTCCTGTCTAATTATGATTTCTGCTGACTCCTAACTCGTAGCTACTCTGTGTTCCCTACTCCCTACTTTCTACTCCCTACTTATTTTAGTTTGTGTTGTCGCAACCAAGTATCTACCCAATTTGCATCATGTTCTGATAATTCCGGTACTGGTTGTTGAGCGTAATCTATTTTTAAATCATAACAACCAATATCATAAATATTCGTCAATAATGTTTGTAAATCTATAATTATTTCTGTATCTTCTGGACGTAATGGTAAAGGAAATTCAGGGATTTCATCTTGGATATTGAATACATATAAATCTGCTTTTGGTCGCTGATTTTTCCGACTAACTAAAATCCGATAATGACTTTTAATTTGTTGATTTAAAATAGGCATTCGTTTACCATAACGAAGTAAATCTATTTCAATAAAATTAGTAGAACTGGCTAAAACTGTTTCTCGTTTTTCCAAATAAATTTCCCTACCTTTTCCAGTTCTTTTATTGCTAGGAGATAATATTTCAATAGCAGTTACAACTTCCTTAGTTGCTACTTCTTTAATTTCCAAATATCCTTGGCGAATAGTTATAGGTACAGGCAAAATTACTTTTGTTGGTTCTGTAACTACAACTTGATATTCTGTAGAATTTGAGTTGTTAACTTGATTTTTTTTTGACAGCACTGAAACATCAGGAATATCTGCAAGTAGAGATTCTGTATCGTTAATTTCATACATTCTAACTGCTAGAGAAACTGAATATTTCGGACTTAATTGGGGAGATAATAAGTCGGCTATCCTGACAATTAGTTTATTATGCAACCCCGGCCATAAATCGGGATGTTCTAAATATGGGTCAATACCAGGAAATGGAGATGGCATAAATTTTTCTCCTTTTTAATTGTTAGTTTTGGTAGCTAAACCACTATGTAGGGATTTAGCCCTAATTTATGGATATTGCTTAAGCACTACTACAAACAAAGTTGATAACTAAAATATTATAAATCAGATTTTGCCATTAATTTCTAGATAGGGAGTAGGGAGTAGGGAGTAGGGAGTAGGGAGTAGTGAAGAGTCAAGAGGAATAAGGAGTTGTGGAGAATATACACGGTTCCCGATCAATCGAAAAAATTATCCCTTGACTTGGGTGCCCCTATCTTACCAAAATATTCACTTGAGTAGCCCTATCAGACTAAAATCTGATACTTTTGTTACGACCTAAAAAGGCTAAAAGCTTTATCTAATAAACACTTTTATATTTAATCAGCAACCCCTTATTATTTCTGTATCTTCTGGATGTAATGGTAAAGGAAATTGAATAATTTTATCTGGGATATTGAAAGTATAGAATCTGCAATTTCCAGATGCATAATTAATTAGTAAAAGCATATTTTAGATAGCTTGATTATTTTAGTTTATATTGGTATAGTTATAAAAATCAATCAACAGAATAAATTCCTATGAATAAAATATTTCATTTTTTAATTACAACTTTCTTAATAATAATTGTTGCTTTTATTGGATTAGTAAATGCAGAACAGAGTATTGCTGCCGATATGGGTGGAACAGTTATAAATAAAAACGTTCCTCAAGTTGCCCCAGTATTAGAGGAAAAAGCTTCTTCAAATATTAAAGCAAGCGAAGTTGAGCTTCTTCCTTGTCACATTTTTGATCCTTTATGTACATCTGGTTCAGAAAATTCAAGCTCTCTATCCGAGCAAGATGCCTCAGTATTAGAGGAAAAACCTGCTTCAATTTCTTCTCCAAATATTAAAATACCAAAGGAAGTTGAGCTTCCTCTTCCTCTTCCTTGTGAATTTGCAATTCCCCCATGTACATCTCGTTCAGAAAATTCAAGCTCTCTAAATCTTAAACCTGATTTTGATTGTCACCTTTTTAACCCCCCATGTACATCTACTTCAGAAAATACAAACTCTATATCCGATTGACAACAGAATAAAAATCCTTCAAGTCTCTAAAGATTATTGTTAATTATAGTTGGCTGTCAAGGTGAAATTTATAAACTTAAAACCCCAGTTTCTTGAGAAAGAGACTGGGTTTCTAATTCACTACACTCTATCAAATTGACTATGGACAGAGTGAGCGATCGCTTTTATTATTATATTGCAAATAGTTATGTAACCAGTTACAACTATAAGATAATAGCTCATCCGGATTTAACGTTTGTAATCTTTCATTATCAATACCCCACAGTTTTACAGTTCTATCAAAACTGGCGGATGCCAAAATATTGCCATCAGGGCTAAAGCTTAAACGAAACACCCCTGCGTCATGGCCTCTAAATGTTTGAAGTTCTTGGTAGTTGCTCAAGCTCCAAAGCTTCACTGTTTGATCGTCACTTGCAGATGCTAGAATTTTCCCTTTGGGATCAAAGCTAATACCCCAAACTCTACCAGTGTGCCCTTTCATTGTCTTCAGTAATTTACCACTCCGACTCCAAAGGTTAATATTTTTGTTCTTACCAGCAGAAGCAATTAATTGACCATCAGGACTAAATTTCACAGCCCAAACTTCATCTTCATGTCCTGTTAAAATCGTCTTTAATTTGCCATCAACTGTCCATATTCTAACAGTTTTATCCTTGCTAGCAGAAGCAATTAATTTTCCATCCGGACTAATATCAATACCATAAATAGGTTGTTTGTGTTCCTCTATTTTCCTCAGTTCCTCACCATCATAATTCCATAATCTGATAGTCTTGTCATCACTTCCAGAAACAATGATTTCTTCAGTGGGACTAAAGGCAACAGCATTCACAGGTTCAGTATGTCCTTTTATTTCCAATATATTCTTTCCTTCGACAGTCCAAAGCTTGATTGTTTTATCTTGGCTAGCAGAAGCAATAAATCGACTATCAGAACTGATACTTAAGTCATTTATCCAATTATTATGCCCTATAAAAGTATTAACTTTTTCTCCCTGAAAGTTCCAGAAGGTAATGTTCCCATCAATACTTGCTGAAATAATGGTTTTGGTTTTGGGGCTAAATACTACATCGGTAACAGGTTTACTATGTCCGTCAAGTGTTTTAGGAGTTTTACTCAGATTTTGAAGATTCCAAACTTTCAGGATATTGCGATCGCTAGCTGATACTAACAACTGTTGGTTAGGACTAAAAGCAATCTCATTAATCCCATCATTATGCCCCTGCAAAGTTTTAATCTCTTCGCCATCTAGATTCCACAGTTTAATAATTCCACCGTCATCAGCAGAAGCTATTATTTGACCATCAGAACTAAATCTCACACTGGTAACTATATTATCATGTCCTGCTAAACTTTTAAGTTCACTTCCATCTAAGTTCCAAAGTTTAACTGTCTTGTCAAGACTTGCAGAGACAATTATTTCATCTTTTGGGCTAAAACTAACGCTGGTGATACTATCTCCATGCCCTGTTAAAGTAGCAATCTTTTCACCATTCTTTAAATCCCATAGTTTGATTGTTTTATCTAGACTGCCAGAAGCAAGTATTTGACCATCAGAACTAAAAGAGATGCTGGAGATACTTTTTTCATGTCCTGCCAAAACTCTATTTATTTTACCATCAATACTCCAAAGTTTGATTGCATTGTCAGCAGTTGTAGAAGCGATTATTTCATCTTTTGGGCTAAAACTAACCCTGGTAATATATCTTTGATTTCCTTGAAAAGTAGCAATCTCTTGACCATTTCTCACATCCCATAATTTGACTTTTTTATCTATACCACTAGAAACAAGTGTTTTACTATCAGAACTAAAAGAGATGCTGAGAACACCATCTTTATGTCCTTCCAAAACTGTACTTGTTTTACCATCAATACTCCAAAGTCTAATTGCATTATCAGAACTTGCAGAGGCAATAATATTTCCATCAGGACTAAAACTAACACTGAGAACACCAGCTCTGTGCCCTTCTAAACGATTGTACTCTTGGATATCTTGAACAGTTCGCCTAAGTGTGGTAATAGTATCATCACGATCTTCTTCTGATACAAAAATAGGCTGTTGTAATAGCTTATTAGCCTTCACACTTGCTATCATTGCTTCAAGCTGATCGTCAAGTAACCAGAGAGATTCAGACTTAGAAGTTAGTGCTTCGATTTGACCTCCTATTACAGAGTTTCTTTGCCATAGAAAAAAGATACCTCCTATACTCACTGCCACTACAGCAATAATAGAAACTATAGTTGTTGTTTTAACTGCTATTAGAGCTTTTTTGTCACGTTCCTCTTCGCGATCGCGCAAACCCAAACTCAACTGAATAAAAACCCGCTCTTCCTGACTCAACTCCGACAACCTTTGCTGATGCCATTTCTCTGCTTCCACCAAAACCAACCCCCGCAACAACGCTCCCTCATCCTTATCCTTCTCTACCCATTCTGCCAAACGAACCTTTAACTTTTCTTGCCAAACCCGAAACTCCCAACTATCCTTCATCCATCCACGCAACATTCCCCATTTTCTAATCAACGCCTCATGGATCACCTCCACAGTTTCCTCACCAGTTTCATCTCGCCCCGTTACCACCAACCGAGCATCAGCTAACCGCCTCACCAAATCCCAATTATTCGCCCCCACATCAGCACGAGTCGCCACTTTGCGAGTATCATCAGTTCCCTTCCCTGGTTGCACCAACTGAATAAAAACCCGTTCCGCCCTTTCCCGATCTACCTCACTCAACTTTTCATAAACATTATCCGCATAACTTGCCAACGCCTTCTCAACCCCTCCCACTTCCTCATAACCTTCGTGAGTAAGTTGACCATAACTTTGCTTATTCCACAAACGCTCCAAAGCAAACTCCAACAAAGGCAAATTACCAGGCGATCGCTCCACATCCTTTAATATTCGCTCAGTCAACCCTGCCTCCAACCGCACCCCCAACTTTTGCGCAGGCATTTCAATAACCGCTCGCAACTCCTGACCATTCATCGGCGCCAAAAAATAAGTCACATTCCTCTTATTCCCCCCTTTCAAAGGGGGGCTGGGGGGGATATTCTCCCAACCTTTCAAAGGGGGGCTGGGGGGGATATTCTCCCAACCTTTCAAAGGGGGGCTGGGGGA
>NZ_JAYKGW010000096.1:0-3393 GCF_035285525.1 Okeania sp.
CTGTTCTAATCGATATCTATTAGCCACATTTAGAGATAAAGCTAATGTTATGGGGGCGACTGCATAAAATACTTGTCCAGAAAATGCTACTCCCAAAGTACCTAATGCTGAACCAAATATACAAGCATATTCCGCTAAATTAAGCCAATGTTTTTTGTCAGACATTGGGTTGACAGACTTGTTGAGAAATGAATCTTTATTCTGTTCCATATTTCAGATAGTTAAAAATTTATACAGGAATCTTAAATAGGTTGTGACAAATCAAAAGGGTGTATCTCATATTCGCTAAAATACTTTTTTCCTCCATACCTATTCCCAGTTAAGTATTAAGCGTTCCCTAAAAGAAGTGTAATTATTAGATGGGTTTAAAGAAGGGTAAAATCTAGTATTTTGTGATTCAATATAAATTACAATCAAGCTTTCATTATAACTACTACTTTTAAGGTATATAAATATTTCTCCGCTAACCCTCTTTCTTAAACACAAATCTTGACCAAAGTTATGATTTTTCAAGTTTAGCGTCTAAGACAATTAATGAGTATTAAGGAATAGTGGCATTATATTATAGCAATCCTATTTTATTTGTGTATAAAAATCTTACGGCTTTTAGGGAATAGGCAACAGGGAACATCTGGGAGTTACAGTTTTTTTAATTTACTTTTTGATTTGTTGCAACCTATTTAGGATTGCTATAGCTAGGGCTTACACATAAACCGAGTTTATCAAAAAAATTCGTAGTTGGAAAACAATAATCAGAGCAATGGACTTGGTTTATTATTTTAAATGTGCCAGTCCTTCTAGTGTTAAATTGTGTTTTATTATTTTTAATGTACTATGAAAAATAGGTATAATACGAATTGACATAAAAACTTGATGATTAGCCTGAGAAACAAAGGAAAAAACTGATGAAATCATTACCTAGATTCATATCAATAACTTTCATAAATGCAGTAGTGATCCTTAGAATAGAACGTTTATTAACTCCGCAAACTGCAAATTTAGCGACTCTTAGAAACACAAAACCGGAGGTTAAAACTGCAATCAATGAATTTCTAAAATTGATTCCTAATTATTATTAGGCGTTAGGGAATTTAGAGAATTAAAAAGCTTTGTGGCCATCAAAAAAATCTTAGTGTTAGATGTACGAAAACCATCATAATATGCAGAAGATCATATTCCCGATGCAGTTAATATTCCCTTGCGAAAACTAACAGAAAACCTCGAAAAATACCTATCAACAAAGCAGTAGTCGTCTACTGTAAAGGTGGATATAGAGCTAGTATAGATACGGCATATTTACAAGTATTAAGTTACAACAATGTCAGAAGTTTTCCACCTAGTATTAAGGGTTGGAAAGCTGCAGGATAACCTCTGGAAAAGTAGGATGAAAAGTTAATAAAAAAATATAAATTTTTACTGTCCTTACTGATCAATAGGAGAAGTAGAAGTATTTTATCTGCCCTATGATAACTGAAAATTTGATAATAAACCAGATAAATTGTAACTATAGCAATCCTATTTTATTCGTCTCAAAAACCTTACTGCTTTTTAGGGAACAAGAAGCAGGGAACCAGGAACAGGTATAAAGTTTCAAAAGTTTTATTTACTTTTTGATTTGTCACAACCTATTTAGGATTGCTATATTTTTCCTAAATAAAAATTAGAATATAAATTAATACTTTATTATTCCCCAAATCAAATTAATTCCTAAACAAAACGGTAAGTAAATTCATACATTAAATCTATTCTACCTTTGCGTAAAACTGCTGGGTCTAATCTTTTTTTAGTATTACAAGTCATTAAAACAACTAACTTAGGCTGAGAATTAATTTGAGATTCATCTATAACACTTTTATATAAAGTACCATCTAATAAACTGAGAATATGTTCTGTTTTACTATTAGTTTGTGCTATCTCCAAAGAACGGTCTTGAGCTAAATTATCTGCTTCATTAATAATCAAACAAATCTTTTCTAAATATGTTGGTGGTACAAAATTTTCTACTGCATCATGATCTAATATAAAAATTACATATCCTAAAGAAACTAAAATCTCTTTTGCCACAGCTTGAGTCCAAGCAGTTTTACCCGTTCCTGGTTCTCCACTTATTAATATAGCTAATTGATTTTGTCGCAAAATTTCCTGCCGTACTGTCTCAGTAAAACTTTGAATATCTTGAGGAAATGTATTTATTGGAAATTGACTTTTAACCTGTCCGATACGACATTGATAACCACTAACAATAACTGCCATATTGTAGGTCGATTTTCTCACAAGAGGTGCGATATTTTGAAAAATTAAACTATAGTAACGTCTACCTTTTTCATAAGTTTCTATTTGTAACCAACAGCAATATTCCGACCAATAACTATACACTTTACCTAAAGTTTCTAGCCTTTCCCAACTGATGAATCTTTCTACTGGATAGTAAAAATTTCTCTCCATAAATGATTGGGTAATTATGTCAGGTTTACCCAATAAATCAAGAATTTTAAAAATAGTAATTTCTTGCAATCTATTCAGAGCATATTCAATAGGAATACTTTCTCTAGTAATAGTTCTAGTGACAGGACTTTCAATGCTCAATAAATCTTGATAACGATAATCTGGAGTTAGAGGTTGGGGAGTTATATAATCCCAAAATTCATCAAATTCATATCGTGTATTTTCTGAAAAAATATTTAATATATTCGCCCACCAAGGAAATTGATTACGACCTAAAACATCTGCAATATCACTAGCTATATCAAGAGTTTTTTTGCTAACTTCCCAAGGATCATTAGATAATAAATGCCATAAATATTCCCAATCAAGTTCTCGGTAAAGTGGTCGCCAACCTGCTCCTAATAATCCTTTGTTTTGAGGGTTATTTTGTTTATTATTAAAGTATTCTATTCCCATATTGTGGTTGAATTTCTAAATATTTTTTACAAGTAAAACCAATTTTTTTAAAATCTCTAATGATAGTATAATAACTACAATTTACACATAAATTAGCTATAGATAGGGAAATTATAAACTATAAATTGTAAATTGTAAATACTCCTGTGCTTATTGTCTAAAACTTTAAGATTTGGTCGTAACACTTATATCTATATTTATAGAGAAATTTTTCCTGGGTAAGTTAAAGGCAAAATCTCTATTTTTCCTCTGAGCTGAAATTCTAAAGTTTGGCAAAAAGGAAAAGAAGGAAAATTTTAGACTTCTCCATCTATATCTATATTTATAGAGAAATTTTCCCTGGGTAAGTTAAAGGCAAAATCTCTATTTTTCCTCTGAGCTGAAATTCTAAAGTTTGGCAAACAAGGAAAAGAAGGAAAGTTTCCAACTTCTCCATCTATATCTATATTTATAGAGAAATTTTCCCTGGGTAAGTTAAAGATAAAATCTCTA
>NZ_JAYKGW010000097.1:0-27812 GCF_035285525.1 Okeania sp.
TTTTTGGAGTGCTTCAGAAAATGAAATAACTATTGGGCAATAGTTACCAAAAAAATTAGACATGACCTTTCATCGAATTTTTGGAGTGCTTCAGAAAATGAAATAACTATTGGGCAATAGTTACTGAAAAATTCCGAGATTTTTTCATCGAATTTTTGGAGTGCTTAGCTGTTCCCTACTCCCTACTCCCTACTCCCTAATTGTTGCATTTTAGTCAAGAATACGGATTTTAGAAGTAATCCGCTGTACTAAGTAAATATTCAGATTTGTAGAGAAAAAGCAAATAAAATAATGAATCCAAACCGTATCCAAAACTATATAAATCTTATTCAAGAAATCTTAAGCGCTCCCACAGAAAAAACAAGTCAAATCTTAGCAAGTAACCCAGAACTATTAGATCAAGGATTACTCCAAACAATAATAATGGTAGCCCAGAAATCAGGAGAAAAAGGAAACCAAGAAATTCAAGAAATCCTGCTTACATTAGCAGTACAACTATCAGGAAAATTTGAAATTTCAATAACAGAAAACAGCTCACCAACAATAACCCCTTTAGAATACTTAGAATTTTTAAATCAGGTATTAGAAGCAACCCACCAAAGCCAAAATAATCCGCAAATTATTCACCATATTTTAGAAAAAAACCTCAACAAATTAGACCAAGGTTTAATAGAAACCTTAGAAATTTGGGGAACCTCAATATTAAAAGAAACAACATTAGAAGAAGCAGATAAAATTGCTGTAGATATAGTTAACTTAAGTAATCAAATTCAAGAATTTTCATTCGGCAATAGAGCCAATAATTTAGAAATAGCAATTACTGGTTATAAAACAGCATTAACAGTATATGACAACTCCTCAAAATCTCATCATTTAGCAAGTACTAAAAATAATCTAGGTAATGCCTACCTCAACCGAATCTATGGAGAAAAATCTGAAAATATTGAACAGGCGATAGAAATTTATCAAGAAACATTAAAATCAATAGATAAAAAAAATCATCCTGAAGATTGGGCAATTAATCAAAATAATTTAGGCAATGCTTACAGTTGTAGAATCGCAGGAGATAAAAGTAATAACCTTGAGGAAGCGATCGCTGCCTATAAAGAAGCCCTAGAAATTATCACCAAAGAAAATAATCCTCAAAAATGGGCAACTATTCAGAATAATTTAGCCAATGTCTACTTAACTAGAATCACTGGCAAAGTGAGGGACAATATTGAACTAGCAATAGATGCTTATCAACAAGTTTTAGAAGTTATTAATCAGTCAGAAAATTCACTAGATTTAGCAATAACTCAAAGCAATCTAGGCAATGCTTATCTAAACAGAACTACAGGAAAATCAGAGGAAAATATGGAATTAGCAATATCAGCTTATCAACAAGCATTACAAATTATTAGTCAGGAAAATAAACCTTTCTATTGGGCAAATATTCAAAAAAATCTTGGCACAGCTTACTTAAATAGAGTCATAGGAAAACCTAGTGAAAACATTGAATTAGCCATAAAAGCTTATCAAAAAGCGTTCAAAATTTTTACTATAGATAATTTCTTAGATTGGGTAATAATTTCCATTAATCTTGGTACTGCTTACCTAAACAGAGAAACAGAAAAAAGAGCTGAAAATATCGAACTAGCAATTAAATTTTATCAACAAGCCCTGGAAGTTATTAACCCAGAAGAATTTACTTTATGGTGGGGAATTATTCACAAAAATCTTGGAGATGCTTATAGTTATAAAGTTACAGAAGATATTGCTAATTATCAACAAAATATTGACTTAGCAATAGCAAGTTATCGAGAAGCATTAAATCTTTTTCCAGTAGAAAGTTTTCTACTAGAGTGTTTACAAATCTATCAAAAATTAGGAGATTTAGAATTTAAGCAAGAAAATTGGCAACTTGCTATTCAAAATTATCAAATAGCAATTCATTTGTTAGCAATGACTCAAAGTTTAGTGAAAACGGAATCCTCTTACCAAGAGATTTTAGCCAAATCAATTTATATGTATGAAAACATCGTAGAATGTTATGTGAATATTGGGAAATATGAAGAAGCATTAGAATATGTAGAGAGTTCTCGCTCTCGTCGTTTAGTAGAGTTAATAACTATTAATGACATTTATCAAAATGAAGAAAAACCAGCAGAAGTAGAAGAATATTATGAGCTACAGCAAAAAATTAATCAATTAAATTTTAATGTTAGGAGAATTAATAAATATACAACAGTAGGCAGTCAGTTTACTATCAAGAAAATTGATCCAGAAACCCTAGAAAAAATTTCCATATTGAGAGATAAACAGCAACAACTTTGGCAAAAAATCAGGAAGAATAATCGTGTACTAGCAGAGCAATTACAAGTTACATACCTCAGTTTTGCAGAAATTTACCAGTTAGTTAAGGATGAAGAAACTGCTATTCTAGATTTTTATTTTACGAGAAATAATGCCTATATATTTATTCTAACTCAGCAGGAATTTACTGTTCATATTTGCCAAGGCGAAGGAATTGAAAATCTCCAAAATTGGATACATAATAATTGGTTAAAACTCTATAGAGAAAATCGAGATAAGTGGCATAATCAAATGGAAAATTTTCTCTCAGAATTAGCAAATAGACTAGGATTAGATCAACTAATTGAACAACTAAATGAGGTAAAAGAATTAATCATAATTCCTCACTTATGTTTACATCAAATACCTTTTGCTGCCCTACCAATTATTTCAGAAAAAGAAACTAAATATTTATCTGATTATTTTCGTTTAAGAGTCGTACCTAGTTGTCAAATCCTCAGTTATTGTTCACCACAAAAGCTAATTACTAATCCCCGCAAAATGGGAATTGTAGAAACTGCTATAGAAAACAGGTTTTATACAAGATATGAATGTGAAAAAATCGCAAATATGCACCTCATTTCTCCCCAAAAACATCTCCAATATAGTCAAGCAACAATTAATAATTACCAAAACTTTATTAAACAAATACAGGTATTACATTCCAGTCATCTTGCTACTGTAAATATAGTCAATCCTTTAGCATCCAAACTGAAATTATTTGATGATGAAATACTTCTGAGTAAAATTTTTACTTGGCAGTTACCCGAATTATTTGATGTATTTCTTCCTAGCTGTGAAATTGATATCAATCAAACAGAAATTTCTGACGATATCCTGACATTTGCTACTGCTTTTCTTAGCGCAGGTGCCTGTCATATAATTAGTTCATTATGGTTAGTAGAAGATTTAGCTACAGCATTATTTTGTCTTTTTTATTATCAACATCGACAAATATATAAGCGTTCAGAAGCATTACAAAAAGCCCAAAATCAACTCCGGTATTTAACAGGAACTCAACTTAGTAATTATCAAAAGCAACTAGAAAGATATTTAGAAGAATATATGAAACAGGAAAACCTAGAAAAAATCCAACAAGAAAAAGAAAAATTATCATGGTTATGTGAACAGAATTTTCCATTTATTCATCCTTATTATTGGGCAGGTTTTATTTCTCAAGGTATTTCTTAAATTTGTCAAAAAAAACAGTAGGGTTTTGGTCTCCAAACCACTTTTTTAGGTTGAACTTGGAGACCAAACCCCTACAAGAAAACTTTACCGAAAAATTAAACTATAGAGCCTTTTATTTCAGTCAAAAAAAAGGGATAAATATTCGACAGAAAACAAATTCTTCTGAAGCAATTATCTTGATTTTTAAGAATAAGTAATTAGGACTTGCTGATTAAATCTTAAAGTCTTTACAGAGGGTGCATCTCATATTTAGAAAAATGCTTTTTTCCTCCCCCATTCCCTCCATACCTCCATACCTAATTTAAAAATAAATCTCCAGTTTCCTCAATTAATAAAGTCGATTTATCCAAATTAAAATCATTAGTTTCAGTCATAATTAACTCTAAAATATCCTGTTCATTAATAAACAATGGTTCTATCAATAAAAAGCCCCCTTCATCCCGATAGAAAATAATATTCACAGGTACTTTCAATTGCCTTAAAATAACCTCAGACTTTCCTGATAACTTTCGTTGTGTAGTATCTCCAATTACCTGATAAGAAATTATAGCAGCAGTTCTATTCGTGAGTTTAATATTAACATAACCATTCACAGGCTTAATAAATCCTAAAGACAACTGTCTTTGGTTAGGTAAAGGAGCTGTTGAACCATCAAAAAATGGTGTCTCAGAAGACGGATTTGGTTGAGTTGGAATTGTATTTGATGGTAATATAGTTGCTGACTGTTGTGGCGGAGAAATTGATGGCTGAGGAGATGGAGTAGGAATGGTATTTAATGGTGGTACAGTTGAAGGTTGTGGTTTGGGAGAAATTGATGGTTGAGGAGATGGAGTAGGAACGGCATTAGATGGTGGTATAGTTGAAGGTTGTGGTTTGGGAGAAATTGGCTCAGGACGCTTAGTGGGTGGAGTTTGAACCGTTGGAGGTAATACAGTCCCAGGTTGTTTTTCTTGAGAAGGAGAAGGTAGAGGAGAATCAAAACGAGGTAATTGTGCTAAACTTATCGTAGGCAAAATTATAGTTGATAGTAATAAAAATATAGGTCTACAAATTTTACCCTTTAGTTTAGTATTTATCTTCAAAAAATAATCAATAAACAGCATAATTGTTTAGCTAAATAATCTCATGTTTATTATTAATTAGAGTTTGCTGAAAAAGTCTTTTTGTAGAGATTAAGAAGTCCTAGTGACGTTGCATAACAAAAATGTATTTTATGTCGCGCCGCGTTTCGCGGCGCGACATATAAAGCAGAGCTTTGCGTCAGCAAAACGTCCATACAGAGTTAAGATAAATAGGAGTTACAGAGGAGTTGGTCGGAATAAAGAGTAAGAGCGATTCCTCTATTATATATAATATAGTTAGCCAAAAATGCTCAATTTTGGATTTTTCGGGAACCGTACCTCAGTAGCCGAAAAGTTCGCACTTTTTGATACTTAAAAACCCTAAAATCTTTACCCATAAATCCTTTGATATTTAATCAGCTAACCCTAATTAAAAGCCTAGCATTATATCAGAAAAGTCTTACATTTAAAAGTCTATGAAAAGTTACGATTGGATTATAGTCGGAGGTGGTATAACTGGAGCAGCTCTTAGTTATGAACTAGCAAAAAAAGGTTTTGCTGTCCTCCTCTTAGAAAAATATTCCACTTTAAAAGGTGCAACTCGTTATGGTTATGGTAATCTACCCTATTGGTCTAGTAATACAGATTTGACCAATAAACTTTTTCAGGAAGGAAAACAACGCCATTATCATCTATCTGAAGAATTAGAAGCAGATACCCAGCTTCGAGAATTAAACTTATTATTAACTATCGCCCCAGAAGATGACCCAGAAAAAATAGCTACTAATTTCTCTCAGAATAATACTGTACCTCGCCTCATAAGTATAGAAGAAGCCTGTGAAATCGAACCCTTACTAAATAAACAGGCGATCGCTGGAGCTTTCACTGTTAGTCAAGGTCATGTTTCACCAGAATCCATAACTTTAGCATATTGTCAAGCATTTACTAGATTAGGTGGTCAAATTGAAATAGCAAAAGTAACAGGGTTAGTCAAAACAAACGATAATACAACTCATAACTACCCTCAACGCATAACCGGAGTCTACACCAAAGACAAAACTTATCAGGCTGCCAATGTGGTTATCTGTGCAGGTGGAATTTCCCGTCACTTCCTCAAGTCAGCAGGTATTTCTACCCCTGTTTATTTTACCCATGCTGAAATGTTAGAAACTCCTCCTGTAGAACTACAACTAAATACTGCTGTGGTACCAGCAGTAGGGAAACGTTTAGATTGCGAAGCTGCTACCTGTACAATTGAGCTTGAGCAAATGTGGGATGAACCTGGCCACGAATTTGTACCCTTCAGCTTAGACATTGGCGCAATTCAATTTAGAAATAATAGCATTAGAATAGGTCAAGTCTCCCGCGTACTAACCGATCCTAAGGCTAAAATCGATCCAGTTAAAAGTGAAGCGACTATGCGAGTAGAGATAGGAAAAATTTTGCCCTCCTTAGAAAATCTACCAGCAACCTGGCATCATTGTTTAGTAGCGTATAGCCCTGACGACTTACCTCTCATCGGAGCTATTCCTAATATAGAAGGAATACATATTTTTTCTGGATTTACCAGTCCATTTCTATTAGTACCTCCCTTAGCTAAAAGATTTGCTAATTATGTAGCTGGAGAAAATGATGAGATTATCCAGCAATTATCCCCCAGTCGTTTTTTAGATAATTAATAATGGATAATGGATAATTGATAATGATATTATTTGATATACCCGTCGCGACCAAGACACCTATAAACCCGGTTTCTTAAAGAAACCGGGTTTATTTTTGTTGCGAAACCCACTACTCCCTACTCCCTACTCCAGATATAGTACATTTGCGTAAGTTACGATCATGTATTTTGTTTGTGATATAATATATTACAAATATAGATTAAAAATCAAAAATGCCATACGAAAGACTCGACCTTTCCGCTCCAAACTCCGTATTATCTTGGGCAAATCATTCCTTAGAGCATCAAGAACACAAAATGGCCAAAAACGTAGCCTCTTTGCCATTTGTCTTCAAACATATTGCTCTCATGCCAGATGTCCATTTAGGTAAAGGTGCATTAGTAGGTTCTGTCATTGCCACCAAAGAAGCAATTATTCCTGCTGCAGTAGGAGTAGATATTGGTTGTGGAATGTGTGCTATAAAAACGCCTTTTGTTGCCGACCAACTAGAAGGGAAACAAAAGAAAATTAGACAAGATATAGAAGCAAATATTCCTGTAGGATTTTCTGACAATAAAGAAATCGAAAAATCTGTCACTAACTGGCAAAATTGGAGAGAATTTAAAGAGTTACATCCAGGGGTAAAAAAACTAGAAAATAAAGCTCTTAAACAAATGGGTTCTCTTGGTGGAGGCAACCACTTTATTGAACTATGTTTAGACACAGAAAATAATGTTTGGTTAATGTTACATTCAGGTTCTCGTCATATCGGCAATAAATTAGCTCAATGTCATATTGAAACTGCCAAAGAATTAGCAAAATTGGCAGAAACAAAATTGCCAGATTTAGACTTAGCTTATTTTGTCACAGGTACACCAGAATTTGCAGCTTACTGGAGAGATTTACAATGGGCACAAAATTATGCTCGGTTTAATAGAAATGTAATGATGGCTCGTTTTAAACGAATAGTTGAAAAACACTTAGCTGGAGGTAAACCAAGCAAACCATTATTAGAAGTTAATTGTCATCATAATTATGCTGAAAAAGAAGTACATTTTGGCGAAGAAGTTTATGTAACTCGTAAAGGTGCTGTACGAGCGCAGCAAGAAGATTATGGAATTATTCCTGGTTCTATGGGAGCAAAATCTTTTATTGTTAAAGGTAAAGGAAACCATGAAAGTTATTGTAGTTGTAGTCATGGAGCCGGGAGATTAATGTCTCGAACTCAAGCTAAAAAACGTTTTTCTGTTGATGATTTAGTGAAGCAAACTGAAGGAGTAGAATGTCGGAAAGATAGAGGAGTTATTGATGAAATTCCTAGTGCTTATAAATCTATTGAAGAAGTAATGAATCAACAAACTGACTTAGTAGAAATTGTGGCAACTATGAAACAAGTTGTTTGTGTAAAAGGATAATTTTTATATCAGGAATTACACCATTTATCAAAAGTATTGTTATGCTTGGAAGCCGACAAAATTACTTTTATTCATAACCAAAATTACAACTTTATCAAGCATTTGCTCAAACAAATATTATAGACAGGGTTTGATTATGGAAAGTCTTCTGGTTGGGGTAGGAGTAAACCAACCCTTCTCCCAGGAGGAGAAGTTATAAAAAATGAATAATGAGTGAGAAGGCAAAAGGTACTAGATACAGAGTCAAAAAACTATAGCGCTCTAGTTTTGAGCGCTATATATAGTCTCTGAGTAAGTCCTGTCTTCTTCCTTCTTCCTCCTTCCTCCCTCCCTCTTCCTTCTAATTTTTCTGCTTCCCATCAACCCTAAATCCTAACTTTTTCAGCCTTTTCCGTTTAAACCAGCGCACTTTTTTACACCCTAAAAATGCTATAACCTTTATCTGTAAAAACTTTGATATTTAATCAGCCAGCTCCATTATAGAAAATTTAAGTCTTTCAGAACTTACGGAAAGGTGGAAAGGTACTAGATATAGAGTCAAAAAAAACTATAGCGCTCTAGTTTTGAGCGCTATATATATTCTCTGAGTAAGTCCTGTCTTCTTCCTTCTTCCTCCTTCCTCCTTCCCTCTTCCTTCTGCCTTCTTCCCTCTTCCTTAAAAGAAACAATTAACATATAATAACGACGATTAAGAATGTAATTTCAGCCCCGTACATGGAGATTTAAGCCTTGGGTATAGAACTGCGCAGTTATGTATATATAGACAACTTGCAACCTCAGCACGCCGCCTACATTGGGACAGTAGCCCTTGGCTTTTTACCATTACCAGGCGATACTTCTCTATGGGTAGAAATTTCTCCAGGTATAGAAATTAATCGAATTACAGACGTAGCCCTCAAATCTAATTCGGTTCGGCCTGGGGTACAATTTGTAGAAAGACTCTATGGTTTGCTAGAAATTCATTCCAATCGCCAGGGAGATACAAAAGCTGCTGGTCAAGCAATTTTACAAGCTTTGGAAGTTCAGGAAAGCGATCGCTTAAAACCTCGAATTGTTTCTAGTCAAGTGATTCGTAATATTGACCCCCACCAAGCGCAATTAATTAATCGTAACCGTCGAGGCCAAATGATTTTAAGTGGCCAAACTCTCTATGTTTTGGAAGTCCAACCTGCGGCCTATGCTGCTTTAGCGGCCAATGAGGCTGAGAAGGCTGCACTAATCAATATATTACAAATTAATGCAGTGGGTAGTTTTGGACGGCTTTATTTAGGAGGAGAAGAACAGGATATTTTGGCAGGTTCTCGAGCTGCTTTAGAGGCCATGAAAAATGTTTCGGGTAGAGAACATTCTGACAAACGCCAAGAATAAATGAGGAAATTCTAGCTAAGAATAAGAATATTATTTGACAAGCATAAAGACTTTTTCAAAAAATGAGTTTAAAAGGGCTAGTATGTTAATAGCTGTTGGCGAAGCATTCCGCAAGAAATGCTGATCCTGATATTGATGGTAAGTGTTATACTAGAGTTGGTTTATAGTAATCCTAAATAGGTTGTGACCAATCAAAAAGTAAATAAAAAACTGAGATTTGCTTTTGTTTTTAGTTAAGATTTCTTTAAAAGCGTAAGCATTCAGCTATTAGGAGTCTGCATCGTCAGTTCAAGCGCCATAAAAATGAATGGCAAACACTCTTTTAACTTCTACTTTTCAACCTGATGTTTGATGTTTTTAAAGTATATTTATGGTCGGAAATTATAGATTTAGTTTAAAAGCTGAAAGCTGATTGCTAAATGCTTACCTAAAAGCGGTAAGATTTTTATAAACAAATAAAATAAGATTGCTATATAACTTATTTTGTAAGCATTTCCTGTGGAATGCTGCGCCAAAAGAAGTCAGCCATCAGCCATCAGATTTATTAACTTTAAAAGAGGAAAAAGCAATAAGCCAGATTTCCAAGCGTTATAAATTATGGTTCATTAATGGATAATTATATTATTTGTTAAAAAGCTGATATTAAAAAGCTGAGAGCTGACGGTGAATAGCTGAATGCTGACCCTAATTTTATTCAAAATTGCTCCTTAGATAAAAATTGCTAAAAATTTAAC
The DNA here is from genome assembly GCF_035285525.1 of Okeania sp. Lineage (GTDB taxonomy): Bacteria > Cyanobacteriota > Cyanobacteriia > Cyanobacteriales > Microcoleaceae > Trichodesmium. Next base: position 9,765 of record NZ_JAYKGW010000097.1, read on the forward strand.
AATGTCGGAAAAACTTAAGTTAATGGTTGTTGATGATGAGCCGAATAATTTAGATCTATTATATCGGACTTTTCGACGTCAATTTAAAGTATTTAGGGCAGAAAATGCTAGATTAGCTATGGAAATTCTGGAAACAGAGGGTGAAATGGCTGTTATTATTTCTGACCAAAGTATGCCAGATATGACAGGTATTCAATTTCTTAAAAAAACCAAAAATAGCTTTCCTGATACTATTCGGATTTTATTAAGTGGCTATACAGAAGAAGAAATAGATCCTGAAATTGATGATATACAAGAGGCGGATATTTTTAAATGTGTAACTAAACCTTGTTCTCCTCAGGAACTTAAGGATATCCTTCAAGAATGTTTGGAAATATATAAATCTAAGAAAGGTTTATAAGTAGAAAGTAAGCATTTAGCCGTCAGCTATCAGCTCTTCCTACAGAATACTAAGCAAACAGCTTTTAAGTTATATAGAATATATTTTCTACTACGAAATTGCTTATGTTAATAATTCAGAGATTAAAAAGATGACCGCTTTTTGCACAGCATTCCGCCAGAAAGGAAATGTTAATAGCTGAATGCTTCCAAGAGAAAATAACGAATAAGCTAAAACGCATTTTAAATATGTCTTAGTAAATCAGATTCGTCAGCATTCAGCTATTAGCTCAAGCGCCATAAAAATGAATAACAAGCACTATTTTAACTTCTACTTTTCAACCATATATCTAACGTTTCAAACTATCTATATTTATAGTCTTCATTAATGGATAATGGATAATGGATAATTACCTCTCCCTAAGAGTGAGAGGATTGGTGCTTAAGGAAAAAATTTATTTTTTTCCCCTATCCAAGGGGAGGCTTCAAGGCGCGAATTATTTAATGGTTTAATTATTCATTATTTCGGTAAATTTAAATTATAGATTTGCTTACTTCAAAATCTGATAAGCTGTTTCGCTGCGCGACATGGAAAACAGAGCATTCCCTATACGAAAAAGCATAGCTCCTCCCCAGGAGGCTAAGTGAAAATGCAGAATGCTTACTCAAATTCTTTAGAATTACTATTAGGAGAAAAATTATCAATGCTGAGATTAGAACATATAAGTAAAATATATGCTACAGGTGTTGTTCTCAAAGATGTTAATTGGGAAGTTAAACCAGGAGATAGAATTGGTTTAGTGGGTGTTAATGGAGCTGGAAAATCAACTCAATTAAAAATTATTACTGGGGAAATAGAACCTACTTCTGGGGAAATTATTCGTCCAGCAAGTTTACATATTGCTTATCTAACTCAAGAATTTGAAGTAAATCCTAATCGTACAGTTAGAGAAGAGTTTTGGACAGTATTTACAGAGGCTAATAAAACTCACGAATCTCTTCTAGAAGTACAACGAGAAATGGAAACTGCTACTCCAGAAAAATTAGATGAACTTATTCATAAATTAGACCGTTTACAACGACAGTTTGAAGCTTTAAATGGTTATGGATTAGATGCAGAAATAGAAAAAATATTGCCAGAAATGGGATTTGAATCTGAGGATGGCGATCGCTTAGTGAGTGCTTTTAGTGGTGGTTGGAAAATGCGGATGAGTTTAGGAAAAATTCTTTTGCAAAATCCAGATATGTTACTTTTAGATGAACCGACTAATCATTTAGATTTAGAAACTATTGAATGGTTAGAAAATTATTTAAAGAATTTAGTAACTCCGATGGTTGTTGTTTCTCACGACCGAGAATTTATCGACCGTCTTTGTAATCAAATTGTGGAAACGGAAAGAGGTGTTTCTACTTCTTATTTAGGAAATTATTCAGCTTATTTACAACAAAAATTAGAAAATCAAGCTGCGCAGCTTAGCACTTATGAAAGACAACAAAAAGAATTAGAAAAACAACAAGCTTTTGTGGAAAAGTTTCGTGCTAGTGCTACTCGCAGTACCCAGGCAAAAAGCCGAGAAAAACTGTTAGAAAAAATAGAAGTTATCGAAGCTCCTCTTGCAAGATTAAAAACTTTAACTTTCCATTTTCCTCCTGCTCCCCGTAGTGGTCGAGATGTCGCAATAATTAAAGATTTAGTTCATACTTATGATGAAAAAATTCTCTTTTTAGGAGCAAATTTAGAAATAGAAAGAGGAGATAAAATTGCTTTTCTCGGACCGAATGGTTGTGGAAAGTCTACTTTACTCCGAATGATTATGGGATTGGAAGAACCTACGGAAGGTACAGTGGAATTAGGTAAATATAATGTTATTCCTAGTTACTTTGAGCAAAACCAAGCAGAAGCTTTAGATTTAATCAAAACTGTGATGGAAACTATCCATGATGAAGTGCCTGATTGGAAAAATGAAGAGGTTAGAACTTTGCTTGGTAATTTCTTGTTCAGTGGAGATACAGTATTTAAAAAAGTAGCTGCTTTAAGTGGTGGAGAAAAAGCTCGTTTAGCTTTAGCTAAAATGTTGCTGAAACCGGGAAATTTTATGTTATTAGATGAGCCAACAAATCATTTAGATATTCCAGCTAAGGAAATGTTAGAGTCGGCACTAAGAGATTATGATGGAACCGTAGTTATTGTTTCCCACGACCGTTATTTTATTTCTCAAGTTGCTAATAAAATTGTAGAAATTCGTGATGGTGAATTTCAGACTTATTTAGGAGATTATCATTATTATCTCAATAAAATTGAGGAAGAAAAAGAAGCAAAAAGATTAGCGAAAATAGCAGCCGAAAAAGCTGCCAAAAAAGCTGAGAAAGCTGCCAAGAAAAAACAAAAAGAAAAAGAGAAAGCTGCTGCTAAACGTAAATAGTTTTGATGTTACCATTCAGCAGTCAGCTAGCCTCCTATGGAGGAGCTTCGCTTTTCACGCCCAGGGAAACATTTATCAGCTATTGCTTTTAGTTTTATATAAAATCCTATTCTCGGTTTATTAACTAAAGTATAGAAATTAAAGTAAATTTCTCTTTAACAATTAAATAGAAATTGAAAGAAGTAGCTAAGGATAATAAAAATTTCTGAAAAAAAAGGTAATCAGTTAACCTTAGTAATTACTGGTTTTTCAAAAGCTTTTTGTCTAGTATTTCACAGCAAATAGGAGTTAGTTAAATACTTAAATAATTCAAGATTCAGTTTAATATTTTGGTAAGACTTTCATTATGTATTTCTATTTTTAGTATAGCAATTCCCATACTTGTGAGGTAAAGTTTTCCTTTCAAAGGGGTATTTAGGGGGATTATCAATGTACCTTACTAAGCTGGGAAATGCTGTATTTTCAAAGCAAATTTTCACTCAGAAACCTAATAGTATTTTTTTACATTATCCATTTTAATGTTTCGGTAAAATTATAATTATGTCGATTTTTACTATCTTAAAAAGTACATTTTTATTAAGCAGTCTAATAATATGTTTTGATTATTTCCAACCAAATGACAAAACATTTAATCATCAAGTTATTAATTTTCCAGACAATGAATTATTAGCTAAAGATTCCACACCAGTAGCAGCAGAATTACAAGAAATTTTACCTAAAATAAAAGCACAAACTAACGTGCCAATTTTACTGCCTACTGAACTATTAATTACAGAGATAGATAGAGAAATTTATGTTGAAGGTGAAGGTACAAATAATGGGTATAAAATTACTTTAGCTTTTACACCTGATTGTACTGCCAATGCTTGTTCAATAGGTTATTTTAGTGCTGAAAAAGAAGGTAAACCTTTAGAAGATGAATTTAGCAGAGAATTAATTTTAGTGCAAGATATTAAAGGATATTTTAGACCATTAAGTTGTGGTGCATCTTGTGCGCTTCCAATTATTGGTTGGGAATATAAAGGAGTATTTTATCGCATGGCTTTTAAAGGTGCTGGTCAAAGTCCGGAAATAGAAGGAAAAACTTTAGCAGAAATGGCTAATTCTGCAATTGAAGCGGGGGAAAGATAAGATTAATAGTAAGCATTCAGCTATTAGCTATCAGCTTTCAGCAAACTGACTTTTTCTTTCCTACAAAATGCTTTGCAAAAAACCGATTTTTATTCCTGAAAATGTCTAAGTACTATTAATTAGGGTTTGCTGATTTATCGGGAACTGTAAAAGTCTATTAGTTAAGAAAGGGAACACTTAACTGTTTGGAGTATCTTCTACAGCCAAATTTTCTGATAATCAGGGTCGAAACTTTACCATTTTGAGACGACAATAGCTAAAAACTAGGTACTTTTTTAACACCTAAAAAGGCTACAACCTTTATCTGTAAATACTTTTATATTTAATCAACAAACCCTAATTAATAAAGCTTTTATAGAATATCAAAAATAATAGCTAATAACTAATAGCTGACGGCTGAATACTTACGATTAATACTAACATGAAACAACTTAGTCTATTTCCAGAATGGGAATACGAAACTACAAAAAAAACGATCGATAACTATGGTGAAAGACAACACATAGAAACTAAATTTTCACATCTAATTCAAGAGGAACTATACTTAGGTAAACTGGTATCTTATGTTGGAAATAAATCTCTACCAATTCTAGGTTTATATAGATACAAAGAAGCCTTTGCATTTTCATTAGTTGAAGAATTTATTAAGCGATTTCAATTGACAGACAAAGACTTGATTTTTGAGCCTTTTTGTGGTATGGGAACAACTCCATTTACTGCAATGCACGCTAATATTCAAACTGTAGCAATTGATAAATTACCAATAGCAGCTTTTATTGCTAATACTATGCCTTTATTCTGGCTAGTAGAACCTTCTTCTCTACATCATAATTTTGAACTATTAAAAAATAAATTAAGACAATTTGAACCTGCTGATGTTGCCTCTGATGTAGCAATTATTAACAAGGCATTTTCCACAGAAACTTTGACAGAACTTTCTCAGTGGAAAAGTGCAATAGAAACTTTATCTAATCCCATAAAAGATATTTTTTTACTGCTCTTTTTATCAATTTTGGAACCTTGTAGTTATACAGCTAAAGACGGACAATTTTTAAGAATAAAAAAGGATAAAAAAATTTATTCCCCCACTGAAATACTGCAACAAAAAATATATCAAGCAGAACAAGATATCTTATCTATGAGAACTTTATGGGGAAATAAAAAACGCCAACTACCTGAAATTAAATTAGCAGATGCTCGTGACTTAAGGAATGTTAAATTTTCTCAAAAACCTACTGCAATAATTACTTCTCCTCCTTACCCAAACCGTTATGATTATACTCGTATTTATTCCTTAGAACTTTGTTTTAATTTTGTGAAAAATTTTGAAGAGTTAAAAGAGTTGCGGTTTAGTATTTTACGCTCCCATATAGAATTAAAAGTTCAAGACAATGATGCTCCAAATCATCCAGTTATTGCTGAAGTAGTAGATATTTTGCGACAACAAGGCAAAGTATTGAATAATCCTCGAATCCCTGATATGTTAGTAGGGTATTTTATTGATATGAATCAGGTTATTAAGGAGTGGTCTAAGGTATTAGTTTCTGGTGCTAAAGTTGCTATGGTAGTCGATAATGTTAGGTTTGCAGGCGAGTTAATACCTGTAGATTTAATCTTATCTGAAATGGCAGAAAAAGTAGGGTTTAAAGTTGAAAAAATTATTGTTGCCCGCTACAAAGGTAATAGTTCACAACAAATGGGTAAATATGGTAGAATTCCTGTTCGTGAAAGTATTGTTGTCTGGCAAAAAAATTGAAGGTTTTAAATTGTGGTAAATGAGGATAAACGACAAGCTTGGGTCTTAGATCAACTTGCTAAAAGTGAACTTTTTCATCAAAAGTTACATGAATGGGAAATGTTAGAAATTGCAGATAAAATAGAAGAGGCAAAAGGAGAAACATGGGAATGGAATTTACAGAATTTAGGCATTTCTTAAACTGCATGGAATAAAGTGATTCATCGAGGAATCAAACCTGTAATTGTTTTTGCTCATCCCCAAGTTTTAATTAATATTCTATGTTCTGTTAGTTATTATAGAATGTTAGCAATGGTCTCTCAAAAATCTATGAGTCAAGTTGGATTATCAATTATTCGTTATGAGCAAGGTAATAGTTTAACTGATGAATTAATCGCTCGAAAAATTTCTCAACATTTGAATAAAATTATTAGTTATCTTATTAAAGCTGATGAGAAAATTGACTACCGTGAATTTCATATTTGGCGAGGTATGGCAGCGGGCGCTCAAGCTCAAGGTTCGTGGCAAAATATCAAGGGAAATAAGATTGAAATTATCATTAGAAGATTATTAGAAAGGAGGTTAAATGAACAAAAATTGGTAACTGATGAAAATCTTGATAGTTCGACAATAAATTTGCTTGATGGCAGGGTCGTTATATTTGCAGATGAACCAGATATAGGAATTTATAAAGATGAAAAAATTATAGCTGCTGTTGAAATAAAAGGAGGTATTGATAGAGCTGGTATTTTAGAAAGAGTAGGTGCTGCAATTAAAAGTTTAAGTCGAGCTAAAAAAATTAATTCTGAATCCATAACAGTTTTGATTTTACAAGGTGTTTCTATTACTAAACAAGCAATAGATGACCTGAATAACCATCAACTTATTGTTAATCATTGGTTCACTGTTGAAGAAGTATTGGAAAATAATCAAAAGCAAAAACAATTATTTGGAATACTAGATATTTAATCTTTAACTCATCTTATTCATACTTATACTATTTCTCTTTAACAATGCACTTGAATTTTGACTCTTCTCTCTACCAAAAATACTTTCCATAAGCAAACCCTAATTAATTTTGTTTTTGTAGAGAAATTGTATGAGGCGATCGCTCACCTTTAACTATTAGCATTAGGAAAATTTTTTCTTAAGATAGGCATAGCTACACTTGAGCTTTCTTGTCTAGCAAGTTGCAAATATTCTACCACAATTTCTGCCACATTTAGAAGGGGAAAATATCGACTATTAGAAACAAGAATATAAGTGTTTGTTTTCAAGGTATAAATCATAAGTTTATTTTTTTTATATATATCCAAACTTCAGGAATTTTATAGGGAAGATAATCATTAACATCAGTGTAACTGGTAACATCAATTTCTAAGGCTAAATCAGGTGGAGTTTCCCTACTCCAGTCAATACGATCTTTACCCAATGCAACTTGCCAATTATGAATATAAAAACTATAGTCAGGTTCGATGCCACCAACTTCCGCTAAGTCTATTGTCATAGGAGTAAATGCTTCATATTTTTGTCCTAAGTAATATAATAAAATAGTAATTATATTAGCTATGATGTGAGCTTCTCGTCCATTTTTAGGAAGAGGTGACATTAATAAAATTTCTCCCGATCGATATTTGATTCGTGGGTTAGCTTGCTCATCCCTTTGTTTAATTAGTTTTTTATAGCCTGTCCATGTACCAAGCAAATGAACAAATGTGCCTGGAGATAACTTAATTTTTTCTGGTGTAACAACAGCAATCATTTTCAGTATATTAGTAAGTATTTAGCCGTCAGTTATTAGCAGCTATAAGTTATTAATTTATTATTTCATTATCTTAGAAAAATAAATTAGTCTTCAAGCATAATTAAAAGTTACTATAGTAATCCTATTTTACAAAAAAATAGACAATTATACAAGCTAAAGATATGCTTTATTTAATCTGAGATTACTATACGAATCAAGTGGACTTAATTTAAGTGGGGCTAGTTTACGAAATGCTAATTTAAAATGGGCAGATTTAAAAGAGGCAATTTTAGAGCGGGTTATATTTGCCCAAAATGAAAAAATATACTTGAAATTGACTATATTTCTAACTCCTGAATCCTGACTTCTGATTTATGACTTTTGACTATTAATATTTAACCACACCGCAAAATTAGTTTTCATTTAATTTTCTGGGAGGGAAAACTGATATAACAGTTAAAAATATATATGATGAAACTTTTGACTATATGACTGGTATTGAAGGATTATGGCCTCATAATATTAGCCCCAACCGACTAGCGGTGTTGGAAATAAAATTGGTACTTTGGTTGCGATCGCAGAATTTTAACTTAGAGTTAGTTTCTCAGTCATCAGAATCTAAATCTCCAGAGGAGTTAAAAAGTTTAATGTTATCTGCAACTGCTGCTGGATGTGATTTTTCAGAGTTTAGAATAATCAGTAAAAATGTAGTTGAGGCAAATACAGAAAATTTATTGGACTTAGCAAATATTGCTGGTATAAATCCTGCTGAAGATTTTGCTGGTGCTAAATTATTAGGTGTGAATTTATGTGGTATTGATTTGAGTGGAGCAAATTTATATGGTGCTTATTTACGGGGTGCAGATTTAAGTGATGCAGATTTAAGTGAAGCCAACCTTAGTCAAGTAAATTTTGGTGGTGCAGATTTGAGTGGTGCTTTGTTAAGCAATGCTAATTTAAGTAATGCTAATATGAACCGTGTTAGTCTAGCTTTGGCTAATTTAAGTGGCGCTAATTTAAGTAATGCTAATTTAAGTAATGCTAATTTAAGTAATGCTAATTTAAGTAATGCTAATTTAAGTAATGCTAATTTAAGTAATGCTGATTTAAGTAATGCTGGATTAGCACTAACAAATTTAAAAGGAGCTAATTTTCAGAATACAAAAGTAGAGAAAGCTAGGTTATGGCATGATGGTGGTTTATCTGAAGAAATGAAGCAAGATTTAATGAAGCGTGGAGCAATTTTTGAGAATCCTGAATAGGAATCATAAATTAGGAAAATAACAGAGTAGTAGAAGGGAAAAAAAATGTCCTTCAATTTTTCTGTTTTTGTCAGCTCAAAATCTTCACATTTTGAGCTTAAGCAAGCAAAAAGCTGACAATTTTTTTTGCACAAATAAAGGCTAAAGCTTTTTCAGCACCTAAAATTCTGACAAGCATAATTAATGTTAATGTTTTGATATTGTAAGCATTCAGCTATTAGCAATAAAAATATCATACTTAAGGAGAATATTTAAAAGAATATAGACTTTAAAACTGACTTTTATCGTAAAATTTCATTCTGAATCATAAAGCTTTGATCAGAAACTAAAAGCAATAGCTGTTAACCTAGTTACAACTCAGAAGGCTGGCTGAATGCTTACTTAATATTTAATTAGCCAGCCCTAATTATTCGGAGCTATCCAGAACTAAATTAATTTCAAAGGTTAAAGATATAGATATATATGGCTAACCAAAAGTCACTTGATAAACTACAGAAACTAATTCAAGATAGTACTAACAAAGCAATCATAAATAATGTCGAGCAAACTAGCAAATCAAGTAACAATTTTACTGGTGTAAATCTTGAGAATGCTGACCTAAGTCTGAGCGATTTAGATGATATTAATCTTAGCGAAACTATTCTTAAAGGTGCTTATTTGCTGTGTGCTAATTTGAAAAGAACTAACTTTAGTAATAGCGATCTGAGCTATGCTAATCTCAGAGGAGCAATAATGTGGTTTGCTAACCTTAGCAAAGTGAATTTTCAAGGTGCAGACCTCAGAGGTGCTAGTTTTAGAGAAGCTAATTTAGACAGTGCTAATTTAGAATATGCTAACCTTTGGCGTACTGAGATTATTAACTCAAAATTAATAGAAACTAATCTTACAAATGCTAATTTAACTAATGCTAATTTGAGAAATAGTAATCTCACCAATGCCAATTTTAGTTATGCTGAATTGAAGAATGCTAACCTTAGCGAAGCTAATCTTACAGGTACTAATTTGAGTTATGGAAATTTGAGAAATGTTATTCTTAAAGATGCTAATCTTAAAAATGCTAATCTATCTAATATTAACTTAGTTGAAAGTAAATTAAACCGAGCTAATTGTGAAGGTGCTAATTTTTATTGTGCTAATCTGTATTGTACTAATTTTAGTCACGCCAATCTTCATAACGCCAAGTTGAGAGATGCTAATTTAGATTATGTTAATTTCAGAGGAGTAAAAATTAATGATGGAACAGAATTAGATAATAAGTGGCGTCTAGTTTGGGATATTGTTAATCATGGTGCTTATGGGAAAAATTTAAGTGGAACTAATCTGGAAAATGCCGATCTTAAAGGTGCGAATATAGGTAGTGTTAACTTAACTAATGCTAACCTCAGATATGCTAATCTCAGATATGCTAATCTTAGTAATGCTAATTTAACTAATACTCAATTAACTAATACTAATTTAACAGATATTAATTTTATTAAAGCCAATTTATATAATGCCAATATGCAAGGAGCTAATCTGAGCCATAGTTTATTATTTAATTCTATTATGACAGGTGCTTTATTAAATCAAGCTAAACTGATAAAAACTGAATTATGTGATGCGGAATTATCGAATGCTAAATTAATGATGGCAAATCTGATGAATGCTAACTTGAAAAATGCTAGATTATTGGGAGCTGATTTAAGAGAAACTAACCTTGAAGGTGCAAAATTAGGTGGTGCTGTATTTGGTAATAATCTGGGAATTTCTGAAGAAATGAAGCAGGAATTAATTAAACGTGGGGCTGTTTTTGAGGATGAAGATTAAGAAAGAAGAAAGAAGGAAGAAGGAAGAAGGAAGAAGGAAGAAGGAAGAAGGAGGCTTGAAATACAGAATCTTCTTTTTTCTTAGTCGATTGGATATTATTAACATTTGTCTATACATTTGAGAGAAGATATATTTAAAAGCTTATAATCTAAACATCAACAAGCTTATACCCTATTTGTAATTAGGGTTGGCTGAATAAATATGAAGGTATTCACATACTAATGGTTTTAGCATTTTTTAGTTGGGAAAAAGTACTAGCTTTTAGGTTCAATTAAAAAGGTGAAAAAAGTTAGCAAGGAAAGGCTAACTAGAACAGAAAAATTAAGAGACAATTCTTCCAACTAAATTCCTTTATAACTCTTATTCCTCCGAGCTTCTCTTCCTCGGAGGGGCTAGGAGTGGGTTGACTCCCTAAGTCCCCCTCCACCGGAGGGGTTAGGGTTGGGTTGACTCTCTACTTCCACCATCAGACTTTTTCAAATATGAAACTCAAAATCTTGTTTGGTAGCCATTACAGCTATAATATATTATTTTTAAAATGAGAATAATTATCATTCTCATAATTATTGTTCTTTAATTCCATGTCCTTACCAGTACAAACCAAAATGGCCATCGTAGGTGCTGGACCCCATGCCCTAACCTTGGTAACTCATCTGTTGCAAAAACGGGAAAAGTATCGCCATAAAATAATAGTATTTGATCCCAGCGGCACTTGGATGAGTCAGTGGCAACAGCAGTTCGCAGCCCAAGACATACCCCACTTGCGATCGCCAGTCGTTCACCACCCAGACCCAGACCCCTATTCTCTGCGTCGGTTTGCGGAACATCGCCTAGATGAACTATTCCCTCCCTACGACTTACCTGGAACAAAAGTATTTCAAGAATTTTCCCAAGACGTAGTTAGTCGCTGGCAATTAGAAGACAAAGTATACAAATCATCAGTGACAAATATTGCTCCCATAACCTATAGAGGGAAACCTAACTTTCGAGTTGAACTAGATGATGGCAACTCAACCATAGCTCATCAAGTAGTCGTAGCTAATGGTGGGGGAAAATCCCAACTTCCAGAATGGGCGAAAAAAATTTCCACCCCCTATCCAAACGAAAGCCTTTGTCACTCCAATGAAGTAGACTTGCAAGGTTTGCGACTCAAAGGGGAAAAAGTGTTGGTTATCGGTGGGGGATTAACTAGCGGCCATTTAGCATTGGGGGCTTTAAAACGAGGCGCAAACGTAGCCTTGATGCTAAGACGTAAGCTCAAAGAGAAATTATTTGATGCCGACGCTGGTTGGTTAGGTCCAAAATATTTGAAAGTTTTTAGCGCCGAAACTGACTGGCAAAAACGATGGCAGTTAATTCAAGAAGCACGAGATGGGGGTTCCGTGACACCAGAAGTGATGACTCAGTTGCGCCGTTACCAACACCAAAATGAGTTATCTATTTTTGAGGAATGTCAGGTAGTGGGTGCTGAGTTTGTCGGCGATCGCTGGCAAGTAAAATGCGATGATGGAATGACATGGGAATGCGATCGTATCTGGTTAGCAACAGGTACAAAACTTGATATTATAGAACAACCTATCTTAAAAGAAGTCTTGCATACTCACCCAGTGAAAATAATCAATGGGTTGCCAGTATTAGATGAATATTTGTGCTGGTCTGGTTGCGAACTATTTATTATGGGTGGGTTAGCTGCTTTGCAAGTAGGACCTGTTGCCAGAAACCTATCGGGAGCAAGGATGGCAAGTACCCGTATCGTATCAGCATTAAAAAGTTAATAGAATTTACGCAAATACGCTATATGTAGCGTTTAAAACTATTGTACAATAGTTTTTTAACTCTATAGGCAGTACTTTGCCTAAGTCCTGGTTAAGCTATGGAAGAAAAATGTCAAAACCTATAATCACTGTAGTAGCTGGTCCACCGGGAGTCGGCAAAACAAATTTTATTCGGGAACAAATCCCCAAAGATACTCCTGCTGTTTATTTCAGCCCCGGTACTGGCAATGTTCCCATTGACCACACTTATCTGGCTACGGATTTTCCCAATCTCAAAATTATTACTGATGCTCAACAGTCAGAACTCATAGAATATCTTGGTAATGGTACAGTTACTTTTATCGAATTAGGATTTTATTTAGAGTTAGATGCAATGTCATCACTGCTGGATAAGATTCCTAGCACTCGTATTGCCATTATCCCACCGGGAACAGAAAATAGTGAATGGCATAAGTGGGCAGACCAAACTGTAGAAGGATGTGCTATTGAGAGTAATATTAATAATTGTCAATTCTGGCGATCGCCCACTAGAGGTCAAGTTATCGATCCGGCAAGTTTAGATGTTTTTTGGTATGATGAATTAATCCCTGGAGCTTATGGTGAAATTGTGCGTGCTAAAGCAATTTTTGATATTGCTGACGGACGTGCTTTTTCCTTTAATTTTGTCTTAGGAAAAGACACTGAATATCAAGAATTAAATTTACCAAGATGGCTAGAAGGTAGACCAGAACGTTTTAGTGGAATTGAAGTTTTTGGTAATAACTTAAATCAGAAAGCTTTAGCAGAAACTTTACAAGATTGTTGTTTACCTGATATAGCAATTTTAGCTTATCAAGAACAAGTAAAAGAAACAATGAATAATGAATAATTAATAATTAATAATTAATAATTAATTATTATGGTTGAAAGCCTCGCATTTTAAGGAAAAAAAAGAAATAATATTTCCTTAGATGTCGAATAACTTTGCTGAAATTACTGAAGCATTAAAGTTTTGAGCAATAAAATCTTACTTTTGACTTTTGATTTTTGACTTTTTTAATTAAATAGTTAGCCGTAGGTTGGGTTGAGGAACGAAACCCAACAAGAGTAAGCTTTTTTAGGTTTCACTATCGTTCAACCCAAACTACATTTTTAGATGAAAACTTTGACTATTTAATTCCATTAATTAAATAGTTAGCCGTAGGTTGGGTTGAGGAACGAAACCCAACAAGAGTAAGCTTTTTTTAGGTTTCACTATCGTTCAACCCCACCTACATTTTTAGATGAAAATTTTGACTATTTAATTCCATTAATTAAATAGTTAGCCGTAGGTTGGGTTGAGGAACGAAACCCAACAAGAGTAAGCTTTTTTTAGGTTTCTGAACAATTAATAATTAAATAGGAATAATTAATATGAAAATCGCAGTTATGTCTTGCATTCATGGCAATTATGAAGCTTTAAATTCTGTATTAATAGATATAGAAAAACAGAAAGCAGAGAAAATTTTCTGTCTGGGAGATTTAGTCGGTTATGGTCCCCATCCCAACGCGGTTGTCGAGCAAATTCGCAGTTTAGATATTCCCACAGTTTTAGGTTGTTGGGATGAGGATATTGTGGAAGGATTAAATTCTTGTGAATGTAGTTATCCTTCTTTATTAGCAGAGAAACGTGGCAAGTTAGCTCACGAATGGACTGATAAAGAAATTAATCCAGAAACACGAGAATATTTAGGGTCTTTATCTCATACTTTGAAAGAAGAAAATATGTGTTTTGTTCATGGTAGTCCTCATAGTAACCATGAATATTTATTACCAGATTTAGATGGTTTTTTAGCAGTTGAAAGAGTGTTAAGTAGTGGTGCTGATGTCTTGTTTTGCGGTCATACTCATGTACCTTATGTTCGGACTCTTGATGCTAATCAATTATTAGTTAAAGTTAATAGTTTGGGGAGGGAAAATTTAGAGTCAAAGAGTTGTATTGCTCCTCTGAAAAAAATTGTTAATGTTGGTTCTGTAGGAGAACCTCGTCATGGTAGACCAAATGCTACTTATGTTATTTATGACAATGAAACTGAAGAAGTAAATATTCGAGAGATTCCCTATGATTATCAACTTACTTGTGAAGCTATAGTTAATAAGGGGTTGCCAGAAATTTTTGCTTGGCGTTTGGCAAGGGGTTTAGAATATGCGGAAAAAGCTGACGATCCTACTCATATTTGTGAGAGATAATTGATAATTAATAATTAATAATGGATAATTGATAATTAAATAATTCTGGTTTAAGTAGGTAGGTGAAAAAAAATTACAAGTATGTCATTGCGACTGGAACGGAGTGTAAGGAAGCAATCTCTGAGGGTTTTAAATACTTTAATATTTCCTTACATCGTGAAGTTTATTTGTGCCTACCTACTTAATTTAATGCCTCCCATTCTAAAGGGAAAAGGAAATAATATTTTCTTATATTTAATCAATAATGGTTTTATAGAAATTTAAGTTTTTCTGAGGTAAAATCCCCCCGTCCCCCTTTGAAAGCTATCCCTTATAAGGAACTCCTGAAACCCTGATGATGGTGGGATGGGCAGATGAGGGGAGAAAAGCCTCTAGTTAAATACTTAACTCTCCCGGAATACCCATTGAATGGTAAATACATGACTCGTCTTTTTTGTCAAGTTTTATGTTAAGAAAGATGTTTATAAAGGGGGGAAGCTGGAGCCTTCAAAGTCCCCCTTTCAAAGGGGGATTTAGGGGGATTATAAATCTAGCTCAGAACTGTGGAAATTGCTATAACCATAGGTAATTATCTATTATCAATTACAGCAAATTTCATCTTGGTAAAGCATATCTATGACAGCCTAGAAGGCTGTGTTACAAACCCTAAAAAAAGCAAAAAATTATATGAATTATTGGGCAATCTTAACTGGAATTGAAGGAAATATCAAAGCTTATGAAGCCGTACTTGCTGATATTAAAAAACAAAGATATTTTGTGGAATCTTTATATATTTTAGGAGATTTAGTCGGGCTAAATATAGATTGTAAAAAATTAGTAGAGCGAGTACGTTATCCCAAAAAAAACGAACTTATACCCCAAGTTTGTACGGGATGGTGGGAAGAACAATCTTTGATTTTACATGGATTAACTTCGATGAATGAACCGACAGAATTAATCAAAGAATATGGCATGAATACTGTGAAAATATTATGGGATAATGTAGATAGAGAAACAGTAGAATGGTTGAGGAATTTGCCCTTTGGTTTTTCTGAACTTGACTGTTTATTAATTCACGGTAGCACTATCGGAGTAAGCGATAAATTGACCCCCGATACTCCCCCGATACAAATGTTAGATAGATTAATGCGTTTTGGCGTTAATAATTTATTTTGTGGTCGCTCTGGTTTAGCTTTTGAATATCAGTTGGAAAATGGTTCAGTTAGTAGTGGGGTGACAACATTGGGAGCTGAAGTAGGTGCTATTGAGACAACATCATCTACTCAAGCTTTAACGCCACGTCGGGTAATAGGGGTAGGTAATGTGGGAAGTTTGCCGGGAAATGCTACTTATACTCTTTATAATCCTAATACTGATGCAGTTTCTTTTAGAACTTTGACATACTCCCCGCGCTAAAGCGACAGGGATTCTAAATAGTGATATTTAGACTTCCTGCTCTAAGTTTCAGTCAATCTCGCCATCAATTGAGTCAAATTTCTGTCAAAGCTCGGTTTGATTTTTCTTTAGATATGGTAATGTTTATTTAGTTTATGTTATAAAAATAAATGCAAAGTCATGCACACAACAGCAATTGATTTTATACAGCGTTTTACAGGAAAGAATTTAAGCAATCGAAATATACTCGAAGAGTTTTCAGATCGAGTCAGATTCTCTAGTTGGTTAAAAAAACAATATCCTAATACGTCACCAGAAATATACAATGCCATGCTGTTGATGGCACGACCATATTTTGAGTATAAAGATACGCCCGTATACGTTGTATCATTGGTCGATACACTTTTTATTACGGGACGTAGTGACTCTAGCATCAGCTTTATCCGACCTAATACTTTAGGCACTCAAAAACAAATGATACTTGATGTACCACATGCCGGAACCTTACCACCTTCTTGTGTTGATGGACTATTATCTGATGACGTAATTGCTGATAAATCCGTATGCTCTAGCAATCCTTACACAATTTGGAATCAAGCAGATGTTGGGGTTTTGGAGGTATCTGGAAGTATTTGGCAAAATAATCAAAATTTTGTCTGTGGTTCGGCAGTATTGACAAATTTAATTATCAGCAATGGCAATCGCTCCCCAGCAAAAGAAGGTAGAACTAATCAGGTCTACAATACACACACTTATCGTGGGACTCCTCTATACAAAGATATTTCTCAGCCTACGGTCGAAACAAAACTAGGGTTAAAAAAGAATCATGATTTGAGTATTGCTGTAGCTGGAGCATGTCGTGCTGCTGCGTATATGACAAATCCGAATTATCCTATTATCTGTTTAGAACCACATAGTTATTCAGCATTTTCCCATGAAATACTCGATGCGTTATTTTCACCAAAACTAGATGGTATGAACTTAACTAAATTTGCACCGCACAATGGTGGTACAGATACCAAAGCACTACTAGATTATCTGCGCAATACCTATGACTTGAAATCGTATCAAGAGTTAGTTAGACCATTGGTGTCAGTCTTAGATGTCTCAAATCCTGACGAACCAGATAAATACAGTACTGTTAATCGCTCGCAAATGGAAGCTTTTGTCGATCCCTTTATAAGGATGATACGGGATGCTTCTCACAGACTACCTATTAATATTGATAATTGGGAAAAATCCCGTCCTGATGTTTATGGTGCTACCAATACCATACTGAAAAGGTTAGAAGAAGCGATCAAAAAAGCCAATTATTATCTTGACATTAATGATGACAACCTAATATCAAAAACTATAAATACGGTGACAATTGAATATAATAGGGGACTGGTAACATCCAACGAAACCTCTAACATCCACACCAGTGAACAAGATTTTTACGAGCGTTGTCAATTGCTCGGTGCGGCATTTGTAGCTGGCATCAATAATATGCAAAATCTGTTTTAACTTTCCTGGCTTTCCCATGGGACGCTCTCCCGCAGGGGAAAGCCAAGACCAGGATTCGGACACCAGCACGAATTTGGTAAATGTTATCGGGAACAATAGTTTTTTCTGCTAATAAATGACCTGTTGTTGTTAAATTCTCCACTAATATTTTACCTAATTTATCATCAGCTTCGGTTCTTGTATCAGAAACTTTTAGGACGGCGATTTTTAAGGGTAGTAAAGATTAGTTTTAGTTCATTTTTGTGAGTTTTAAATTAAGCTTTAACGGAAATACTTTTCTACTTCTAAAACACTTTTACCAAAACAACTATTGACAATTGTTGTTACGCGATCGCTGTTTAAGTTAGGCAGAGAATTGCTGATAGGGGATTTCACTAAGCGTGAGGTACACCCACGCGGGCAAGATGCCCGCACTGGAATATTATAATTATCAATATTTGTACCTCACAAGAAAAGGGAAATGCTATTATTGTTAATTCTAAATATCCTGAATCACTGGTAACAAAGAATCTAATTTTATTGTTTTCCCATAGCCAAACTTCAGGAATTTTTAAGTATTGATATTTAGTTAAATCGTCGATACTTCCTGATGTGAGATTTATTTCTACTGCCAAATCTGGCTTGTCTTTATCTATTTCGAAACAGTAAGCTACATCAGGTTCTTTTCCTTCTTTTCCTTCTTCTTTAAGAGTAGTTTTATTGTAAG
>NZ_JAYKGW010000098.1:0-32352 GCF_035285525.1 Okeania sp.
GGTTATTTTCACACTTTATATAAACCTGCCCTAGCAAATAGTAGGGGCGGGTTTTAAGTAAAATTTTCATGGTTATTTTCACACTTTATATAAACCTGCCCTAGCAAATAGTAGGGGGTGGGTTTATCTAATTTCTGGATGATTATTAACTTAACTGAAAAACCTGCCCCTACTGTTTCAGCTAAACTCACCCGACACTTTTATTCTTCCTCTGTTTCTACTACTTCTAATTCCATTATTTCTTCCTCTTCTATTTCCTCTATTATTTCTTCATTTTCTGTTGCCGGAACTAAAGCAACTTCTGCTATAGCATCCGCATCATCTAATCTTTGTACCCGAACCCCTGTCGCACTACGAGATTGAATCGAAATAGCATCTATTGCTTGACGAATAATAATTCCTTTGGCAGTAATTATCATTAATTCTTCTGCCTCATTTACTACTCGTAAAGCAGCTACTTGGTCTTGTTTCTTTTTCTTCTGTTTAAACTTAGTAGCAATACGACCTTTTCCACCTCGGTTTTGTAGAGTAAATTGAGAAACTGGTACTCGCTTTCCATAACCATTTGTTGTAATCACTAATACCCAAGGACCTATATCATTTCCACCAGAATTTTCATCAGTTTCTCCCTCTTCCATTTCCTCAGTTTCTATTTCTAACTCTTCCTCTTCTAATTCCAAATTTTCTTCATCTATATCAGCAATTATTTCCACTATTGAACTGGGTAAAATATCCATACTAATTAACTCATCGCCCTTGATAAGTTTCATAGATTTTACTCCCCTAGTATTTCGACCTAAAGGACGCAATTGTTTATTATCTGTTCTGAAGTGAATTGCCATTCCAGAACTAGAACCAATTATTACACTGTCGTCAACTCTCGCTCTTCTAACCCATCTTAAACTATCTCCTTCTGACAAAGAAATAGCAATTAATCCATTGGAACGAATATTAGCAAATGCCGATAAAGCTGTTTTTTTGATATATCCGCCCTTAGTTAACATGACTAAATATTCGTCATCTGTAAATTCGGAAACCGGAACAATAGAAGTAACTTTTTCATCTCTAGGAATTGGTAACATTTGCACTATTGGTACTCCTCGCGCCACACGAGAACCAATCGGAATTTGATAAGCATTTAGACAGTAAACTACACCCCTTTGACTAAAGAATAAAATACTATCATGGTCATAACAACTGAGAAAATGTTCCACTACATCATCTTCTTTCATTTTCGTGCCAGATTTACCACGAGTTGCTCGACTTTGAGCTTCAAAAGCATTAATAGGCATCCTTTTAATATAGCCTTGTTCTGTTAATAAAATAATGGCTTTTTCATTGGCAATTAAATCTGTATCGTCTAGTTCTCCTTCTGCTAATTCAATCACAGTTCGTCTCGGAGTTGCATGACGTTCTTTAATTTCTAAGGCTTCGGTTTCGATAATTTCTAAAATTCTTTCCCGTTTAGCTAATATATCTTTTAAATCAGCAATTCTTAACAGTAATTCTTCATGTTCTTTTTCAATTTTTTTAGCTTCTAAGGCGGTTAATCTTCTTAACTGCATTTGTAAAATTGCGTCTGATTGAACTTCCGATAAATCATAATTTTCCATTAATTCTTGTTTTGCACTAGAAGTATCGGCAGCACTTCTAATTAATTGAATAATTTCGTCTAAATTATCTAAAGCTATTAACAAACCTTGTAGTAAATGATCTCTTTCTTCAGCTTTTCTTAGCTCATATTCTGTTCTTCTGGTAATAGTTTCCACCCGAAACTCTAGGAAAACTTCCAGATATTTTTTCAGAGTTAATAACTGAGGTTCAGAATTTACCAATCCTAAAATATTAGCTCCAAAATTTGCTTGTATAGGAGTTTGTTTGTAGAGATTATTCAACACAACTCTCGGATAAGCATCTCGTTTCAATTCAATAACAATTCGCATTCCCGTGCGATCGCTCTCATCTCGAATATCAGAAATACCCTCAATTTTTTTGTCATTAACCAGTTCCGCAATTTTTTCAATTAATGCTGCTTTGTTAGTTTGATATGGTAACTCAGTAACAATAATAGCTTCCTTGTCAGGACGACCCCGTTGTTCAATAGTTTCTATATTCGCCACACCCCGCATCGTGATGGAACCACGACCAAGAGTATAAGCATCCCGAATCCCAGATTTACCCAAAATTTTAGCACCTGTAGGAAAATCAGGACCCGGAATATGCTGCATTAATTCGTTTTCAGTAATTTCAGAGTTGTGAATAAGTGCCACCAAACCATCAATTAATTCTCCCAAATTATGGGGAGGAATATTCGTTGCCATCCCCACCGCAATACCAGAAGAACCGTTCAGAAATAGTTGGGGAACACGAGAAGGCAGTACCAACGGTTCCTGTTGAGAACCATCAAAGTTATCAGCAAAATCTACTGTTTCCGAATCAATATCCCGCAACATCGCATCACAAGTGAGCAGTTGCAGACGACATTCCGTGTAACGCATAGCAGCAGGGGGGTCATTATCTACAGAACCAAAATTACCGTGACCATTAATTAGAGGCGATCGCATCGAAAAATCTTGAGCCATTCGTACCAAAGCATCATACACTGCCGTATCACCGTGAGGATGGTATTTACCCAATACTTCCCCTACTACACGAGCGCATTTCCGAAAAGGACGGTCTGGAGTTAAACCTAATTCGTGCATCGCATAAAGTATCCGACGATGCACAGGTTTAAGACCATCTCTAGCATCTGGCAGTGCCCGACCTACAATTACGCTCATGGCATATTCCAAGTATGATTGGGACATTTCATTGCGCAGATCGGTTGGTACAATTCGTGACTCAGCAGTAGTCATAGAATCAAAAACTCCATTAAAATTGAGAATTAACTAACAACAAATACCCAAAAATTGGATTTATTCCAATTAACTTTGGTATGATTAAAAAAATATGCTGTTTCTATCTAAAATTATAGCAGGTTTTGTGTAAATATTTTGCTAATTTTAATGGAAAAATAAGGAGATATTTTTATTTGGATGAAAAGTTAAAATCTTGGTATAATTTTAACTACAGCGGATTCCAGTTTTGTGAGGTACATTCACGCGAGCAAGATGTACGGTTCCCGAAAAATCGCACTGATAAGATTTAACTATTAATACCTGTACTTCAGATACTTGGAATCTACTGTAACTAGCTATCAGCTTTTAGCATTTAGCTCTCAGCTTTTTGCAGCTAAACTATGGAAAAATAATCTGGCTAATTGCTGAGTGCTAACCGCTAACCACTTTTTTTAAGTTTTACTCAGTTGCACAACCTCTAAATATTTATTTTTGTAATATGATTTCTGTTATTTATTCCGATGAATTTCTCGAACACAAAACTGGCATGTCACACCCAGAGCGACCAGAACGTTTGACTGCTATTGTCGAAAGCCTCAAAACTTTTCCTAATCATGGCCAACTCCAATGGCAGTCACCCACCTCAGTACAACAGCGCGGTTCATCATTGATGAAACTGCTAGAAAAAGTTCATTCTCGTAGTCATATTGGAACAGTAGCAGGAATAGCTAATAGTGGTGGCGGTTATCTAGATGGAGATACACCAATTTCTGCTAAAAGTTATGATGTAGCATTGTTAGCGGTAAGTGCTTGGTTAGATGGGGTCGATCTAGTTTTGGAAAATGGGAAACCTGCTTTTGTTTTGGCAAGACCTCCCGGACACCATGCTGAAAGTCAACGAGGTATGGGTTTTTGCTTGTTTTCTAATGCAGCGATCGCCGCTCATTACGCTTTAGAAAAACCAGATATTAACAAAGTTGCGATTCTCGACTGGGATGTACATCATGGTAATGGTACTCAGGAAATCGTGGAAAGTAATAAAAATATCGCCTACTGTTCTCTCCATCAATCTCCCTGTTATCCGGGAACTGGGCATTCCTCAGAATGTGGTTCCTACAACAATGTACTAAATTTACCCATGTCACCAGGTAGCACAATGGCTATTTATAAACCGACTTTTGAGGAAAAAGTCGTACCCTTTTTAGCTAATTTTCAACCAGATTTATTAATTGTTAGTGCTGGTTATGATGCTAACCATGACGATCCATTAGCTGGTATTTCTTTAAAACCAAAAGACTATGGATTATTTACAGAAGATTGTTTACAAATAACCCGCAAAATATTATTTGGTTTAGAAGGAGGTTATGACTTACCTAGTTTATCTCAGTCAGTATTAGCAACAATTGAAAGTTGTCTTCTAGTTAGAGGGAATGGGCAATAGGCAATAGGCAATAGGAAAAAGAAACCAAGTTGATGACTGCGCTCTGATTTTTTCCACTACGAAATTTTCGGAAATCAACCCTAGATGTAGTGCTGAAAACTGTTGTACAATAGTTTTTTAACTCTATATATAGTACCTTTGCCTAAGTAAAAAATAGGCAATAGGAAAAAGAAACCAAATTTATTACTGCGCTCTGGTTTTTTCCACTACGAAATTTTCGGAAATCAACCCTAAATATAGTGCTGAAAACTATGGCGCAACAGTTTTTTAACTCTACATATAGTATCTTTGCCTAAGTAAAAAATAGGCAATAGGAAAAAGAAACCAAGTTGATTACTGTACTCTTGTTTTTTACACCACGAAATTTCTGTAAATAAACCCGGTTTCTTTCGTAGGGGCAAATGGTATTTGCCCTCTAAACAAGATAGTATATCTGCGATAAATGACGTACAAAGCTGAAATATCAAAAGTTTTATACTGCTGAAAACTGACAGAATATATTTGCGATAAATGACGTACAAAGCCTGAATATCAAAAGTTTTATACTGCTGATACTTAATCACCAATATAATCAATTATTATCCATAAATCATCAATTACTCTTCTTTGTTTCCCGTATCCTGTTCCATGTTCCATCTTTTAAGGAGATGTCTAATAACTGATTTAAGTGATAAGCATCACTAACAAACACGAATATACTCACCTTCAATCTATGACAATAACTACGAATTAACTTGATAACAATCATTAACTAATCACTACTAAAATCACTGAATTTAATTAGCAAAACCATAATACTTAAAATTGTAAGTTTTAGTTAGTCATCAGTAAACGATTAGTATGCAACTACTTAATATATCACCAGCAAAAAATGTACTTGAGGAACTATTTAATAAAGTAATGTCCTCCAACGTTATTACTAGCAATGAACGCCAACAAATTCGACGTATATTACTGATAGGTCGTTTAGACAATGATGAATATCTAATGATTAAAAATTTAGTCGATCATGTTAGTCGTGGATGTGTCAAAGTAGTCGAATAAAAGTAAGACTAATTTGAAATAAAGAATGCTATCAAAAAGAGCATTTCCATCAAAGATATTTGGTAGTTATTTAGATGTAGTGATTTAGACTAGAGGTACGGAACAGGGAAAACGGAACAGAAAATTCCTTTAATTCTACTTTTTGAAAGAAATTAAATTTCCTTGACTAATTGACTTTTTTCAGCATATTACTACTTGCACACCAGTACCAGATACTTAAAAATCACTACTAGAATATATTAAAGATAGTTTTCTATGTTATCGTTTTCCCTTTTTCTCAAAATTTACTTATCCTTCCTGATTTTTTGGTCAAATAAATAATAAAGAATTACAATATTCAGGGAAAACTTTAAATATATCCATAACTATGACATCAGCAATTTTAATAGAAAACCTACAAAAAAGTTATGGTTCATCTGTAGCAGTTAAGGACGTTTCCTTTCAGATAGAACCTGGAGAAATATTTGGTTTACTCGGCCCCAACGGCGCTGGTAAAACCACCACCTTACGCGCTCTATGTACTCTCATTACTCCAGATGCTGGACGTTTAGAAGTCTCCGGTATTTCCGTAACTGACCAACCAAGAATGGCTAGACAACTCCTGGGGTATGTTGCCCAAGAAGTGGCCCTAGACAAAGTATTAACAGGTCGAGAACTACTCCAATTACAGGCAGCTATATATCACATTCCTGGCAAAATGGCAAAAGAAAGAATTAATAAAGTGATTAGCCTCCTGGGTATAGAAGATTGGGCGGATAAAAAAACCGGTACTTACTCCGGCGGTATTCGCAAACGTCTGGACTTAGCAGCAGGTTTACTACATCAACCAGATGTTTTAGTTTTGGATGAACCCACCGTTGGTTTAGATATTAATAGTCGGGTAGCAGTATGGGATTTTTTGCGTCAGTTGCGAGACTCAGGGACAACAGTTTTGATTACCAGTCATTATCTCGAAGAAGTTGACGCTTTAGCAGATCGGGTAGCTATTATTGACAAAGGTGTAGTCATAGCAACTGGTACTCCTTCTGAACTTAAAGATAGGGTAGGAGGCGATCGCATCACTCTCCGCATTAGAGAATTTTCTCCCCCAGAAGAAGCAGAAACAGCGAAAACATTACTGGAACCTTTACCAATAGTTCAAGAAGTTATTATTAATGGTGCTCAAGGAAATTCTTTAAATTTGGTTGTCACACCTCAGAGTGATGCTTTAATTACGATTCAACAGTCATTACAAGCAGCAGGTTTACCTATTTTTGGTATTGCTCAAGCGCGACCAAGTTTAGATGATGTTTATCTGGCAGCAACAGGAAAAACGTTAATGGATGCAGAGTTAGCTGCTGCCAATAGTCGAGATTTGAAAGCAGAGAAAAAACAGAGTATGCGTTAAGGAAATCAGAAGTCAGAAGTCAGAAGTTGTTTTGGTAACAGGGATTTCAGTATGGGCGAATCGAATTTGCTAGCGCCAAGCTCCGCTTTATATATCGCGAATCGAATCGCTCCTACAAATAAGCTCAAATCCGGTAGTATCCTTAGAATTAGACACCGTAGGGGTTTGGTCTCCAATTTTTCGGGAACCGTACCCTCTACCAACTAGAAATTTTCTCCAATACTAAACTATGTCAGCACTTACGCAGCCATCCTAGATATAGCGCTTAAAACTATTGCACAATAGTTTTTTTAACTCTATATATAGTACCTCTCGTGTAAGTCCTGTATGCGTTAACGAAGTTAGAAGTCAGAAGTCAGAAGCTATTTTTTAGGGTGCGTTACATTTCATTAACGCACCGCCAAAATGAGTTCATAAGTTTTGTAGGGTGCGTTACATTTCATTAACGCACCGCTTTCTTAAGATTTCGGTGCGTTACGCTGCGCTAACACACCCTACCACTACCACACTACTAAAGATTATGCGTAAATCCTGATATAATTTATCTAGAATTAAAGGTAAAATTATGGAACCATTGTTCTTAGGTTGGGAATTACCAAAAATAGCAGCTCCTTTGTTGGGCAGTGTTTGAAAACAAGGTGGCGATCGCTTAATTCAATCTCTCCACAAAACCGACATAGAAAAGGCAATTGAATCTGGAGAAAAAGCTGTTAAAAAATGGGAAAAAACACTCTCTTTTTTTGACCTTTTATTTTATTCTGCTAAACCCGATGGATGGAATGGATTTAAAAAATTGAGGAAATTGATTATCAAGCCGATAATGAGGATGATTTTGAGATTGTGTTGGGTTGTATTCGGAAGTATTTGCATGATTCCCATTGGGAGGAAGTTTTACTATTATTGATAGCGGAACAAAAGCCGAAGAAAGTAGCAAAGGCGATGCGGGAGATATTAAGGCGTGGTAGTGAGTATGAGGAGTGGTTACATCGGGATTTGTTGTTTGCTGGTAGTTGTTTGGCAGAAGAACCGAAAGTTTACGGAGTGTTGATGGTGATTTGGTGCAAGAGATTTTGGAGAAGTTGGTTGAGTTAGAGGTAAGCAATGAGAAGCAGACTGGTTATAAAGCTTTTTAGAAGGTTGAACAAATTCTTTGTAATTTTTCTGAAACTGATTTAGAGAATTCTACTTTGAAGATGTTGAAAGAGCGAGCAGATTTAATTTATGAGGAAAGGTTGTTGAAATATCAAGCAGAATTAGGAGAAAAGGATCAGGACTTACACGGGAGGTACTATATATGGTGTGCTGGTGCGTTACGCTACCCCTTTACATGTCGCTTAGCGTTTCGGCGCTTGAGCCGACATATAAAGCGGAGCTTTGCGGAACGCAAAACACACCCTACCAATAGGGTTAATGCGTAAGTTATGAGGATGAGGTAATTGCCACGTTACTGGCACAACTGAAAGATAATGATTCTAGTGTCCACAAGAGGGCAGCTTTTGCTTTGGGTAATTTGGGGAACAACTCAGAATCTGTAGTCAGTATCTTACTAGAACATATCGAAGATAATGATTCTACTGTGCGCGGGAGTGTAGTCAAAGCCTTAAGCAAATTGGGCAACAACTCAGAAATGGTACTCAGCGCTTCACTAGCTAGACTTCAGGATAAAAATTCTGATGTATGTAAGGAGGCATCTATATCTTTAGGTAAGTTAGGTAGTGGCCCTACATCAAATATTACCAAATAGTTTCTAAATCTAATACAAATCCAGGCAAAACATTTTCTCCAGACACGATCTCCGGATATTTCAATATTTCTGCTTCTTGCTGAGGGCGATAAATTTCTACTTCTCGTTTTTTTCGATTAGACATCTCCAAAAATAAAAAATTAAATCAATTCTTATCCATAAATTATCAATTATTTCTTCCTGTTCCCACATATCTAGTGTTCCCTGTTCCCTCATTTGGAGGAGATGTCTACTAATTAACCATCCTAATAATGCACCATTTTCTACATACTCTAACATCTTTTCTCGTGTTTTTGGTAAACTATCACTAGGAGACATTAATTCCACTACCAAATCAGGACATATAAGGTGCAAATTTATCTTGTTCTTCAAGAGTTAAACTATCCCAACTTTCAAGTTTTACCCAAGAAGCATCAGGAGAAAGAACAGCTCCATTTGGTAAAGTAAAACAACCATTAGAATCAAATACTTTACCTAATTTATTTTTACGGTTCCATGCTCTTAGTTGAAAATTTAGATCGGAGTTTCTTTCTGCAGTATTTGCTCCTGTAGGTGACATAATAATTAATTCTCCTGTAGCAGTTCTTTCAAATTTTAAATTATCATTTTCTTGGGCTTTGTTGCCAAAATTGTTCTTGAGTCAAATTCATTTTTAATTCTAATCTGGGTGGTAAATAAATTGTCGATTTTTCCATGATTTTGCCTTCTTTACCGTTATTATGTTAATCTATAGCAATCCTAAATAGGTTGTAAAATTTTCTTGTAGGGGTTTGGTCTCCAAATCCCTAGTGTTTCGAGACTAAACCCCTACAGCTTTTCATTTATGGCTATCTTTGAGATAATGTTATATTTTAGTCAAGTTTTACGAACTTTATAGTTTCAGGACTTACACGCTCTCAACCAAGAAACCGGGTTTATTGCCGCGATCTTGTTGTTCAAACCAGGAAATCTCGTTCATAAACCCGATTTCTCCGTAAGTCCTAAGTTTATATATTTTAGCTTAAAATAATTGTGGCATTCTGAGGAGTTAGTAAGTAATGGTAAGTCAATATCAAAAAAATCTATCAAAATTAAAATCCAGATTAAAATTTATTAGCTTAATGGGAACGCTAGCAATAAGTTTTAGTTTACCTAGTCCAGTTTTTGCCGCTTTCTTAACCAACTGGTTTTTTGATCCCGATAATAATCAACTTCAGTTTACTCTCCCAACAGGTACGATTCCTACTTATCAGGTAGAAAGCAAACCTAATCGTTTAGTAGTTTATATTCCCAATACCGAAGTTAGTGTAAATGTAAATGAATTATATCCAGAACAGTTGGTGCGTCAAGTTAGTCTCTCTCAAGAAAAACCAACACAAGCAAAAGTGGTGATACATTTTGCTCCAGAGGTAGCTGTATCTTATCAACAAATAAAATTAGAACAGGTTAAACCCCAAGAAAATAGTTGGCAGTTACGTCTACTTGTAAATGAGGGAGAAATCTCAAAACCAAAAGAAAATAATCAAGTTTTGACTCCACCAAAGTCAGAGCAACCAAGTCTTCCAGAAGAAAATAATCAAGTTTTGACTCCACTAAAGTCAGAGCAACCAAGTCTTCCAGAAGCAGATAAATTTATTCAACCTCCTCCACAACCTAAACCTGTAGAAGAAACAAACGATAGCGATACTAAATCAGTAGATGTAATTTCTTTTGGAGAACCTTTACCTGAAACTTCGGAAAAAAACAAATCTGAAGATAATGCTGATATTTTGCTTAAAGAAGGAAAGGTAATAAGTTTAATTTACCCTACTGGAAAACTGACACTACCACAAGATGTTCAGATACAAGAAGTTTTACTTCTCAAAGAAGCGATCGCTGATCAATCTGGTAGAGTTATAGTACCAGCTAAAACGCCTGTTATTGGTAGTTTTAATACTAAAACTCAGGGTAGTAAATTTACCGCTAGAGCTATATATTTGAATGGCAGTTTTATTTCTTTTGCTGCTGAATCTGAATTACTTCAAGGAAACCCTGATATTGATAAACAAGATTTAGCAGGTAGGAGTGTTGGTGGGGGACTAGCATTGTTACTTCTGACAGGTTCTGGTCTTGGTCTTTTGGCAGGAGCAGCACTGGGAGCTGGTAGTTTGGTTTTGACTGCCCCTCGTCAACCTGTCACTGTCGAAGCAAATCGTATTGTAGAAGTTCGTTTGGTTAAAGATTTACCCCTCTCTAGATTTTATGATTTCAACAATAAATAGATAATTAATAATTTATAATTGATAATGGGCTTACGCAGCAACCGGGTTTATAGACGAAACTTCTTCATTTTAACAAATAATTAGTACAATAGATCGGGTTTCTTGGTTGATTTGTCTAAGCCCTGACAGTCAGGAATCATAGAAAAGATAGTCAGAAAAATCAAGGGATAATTCTTCTAACTATCTCCTCTAAATTTTTTGTTACAACTGATAACTGATAACTGATAACTGATAACTGATGACTGAACAACTCCCTATTTTCTAGAAATTGTTATTTTCAGGTGCAGTCATTCCCGGTCCTAATTGATTTTTCAAAAATAGGTTTTGAGCATTATTATTTTGATAAACACAGTCAACTTCTGGTTCATCATTAATATCTCCTGTATACCCAAAAGTATTCATCCGATTTTTACAATCACGAACTTGATCGTTGTTAAGTAAATTTCGTTGTTCTAGAATTGTCCAATTATTTCTGCGGATGACACATCCTGGTTCCATACCTGGTTGAGATACATATACATTAAAAGGGTTTAAAGTCAAGAAAACGCGCATATTCATTACCATAGCGCTCGCTCCAAACTGTACACAAAGTTCGGGGTTAGGTACGCTGCGATCTATAAATTCACGAGAAGCTACATTTTGTGGGGTAAAATTAGCAGTGGAGCTGAAGGCAATGCCAATACCAATACCTAAAATAAATACTCCTCCTAGAATTGCTAGAGTAGCATAATTGAATCTGGATGGTTGAGTCATGCTTTGATTTCTACGTTTCATTTAAAAATATATATTATCTGAAATTATTTGAGCAAAAGCTACACACAAGTCAGAAGTTAGAGGTAATTCCTAACATATTCCCACTATGATAAATTTTAGCAGGAAAATAATTTGTTTTGAGTAGGCAGAAGGAAGCATTAAAAGTACCTGTTTTGGTTAATGGTATAACTATAGTAATCCTGAATAGTTTGTAAGATTTTATCTAACGGGGTTTGGTTTTGAAATCCAAGCACTAGGGATTTGGAAACCAAACCCCTACAGTTTTTTCTCACAAATCATTTCTTAATGGTTATACTCTAGCATTTTTTTAAGTCAAAAGTGACAATAAAAAAGTCAGATGACAAAAAAATAGAATTTTTTATCTAACTTCCGAGTCTAATATTAAGTTTTATGTTAACATATTTTAAGTATAAAATTAGCATTAGTTTGTTTAAGTAAGCGGGTATAAAACATTGTCTGTAGAGATTATAGAAAAACCTACCACTTCCACAATCCGCAAACCTGCACCTCGTTATCGAGTTTTACTTCATAACGATGATTTTAACAGTATGGAATATGTAGTGCAGGTATTAATGAAGACTGTACCGAGTTTGACTCAACCCCAAGCTGTAAGTATAATGATGGAAGCTCATTCTAATGGTATTGCATTAGTGATTGTATGCGCTTTAGAGCCAGCAGAGTTCTACTGCGAAAATTTAAAAAATCATGGACTGACAAGTACCATAGAACCTGATGATTGATTTAATTTATAATAATAGAAACCGGGTTTCTCGACTGAGGAACTCGGTTTCTTGTTGTTAGGGTAGGAAGTAGGGAGTAGGGAGCAGGGAGTAGGGAGTAGGGAGAAAGAATTAATTATTTTTGTGGGATAATTGATTTGATTTTTGATGATTGGAGATGTCTAATGATTACCTCTTCTTATAAAGAAGAGGATTGGCTAAAAGTAATTTTTTTTCTTTATTCGACGAGGTACTGATAACTGAAATGGTACTGATAACTGAAATGGTACTGATAACTGATAACTGAAATGACATTTACTAAAATAGCAAAGTTTTCTGCTCTGGCAAGAATCGGAATTTTTATTTTAACATTGATTGTGATATGGATGCCATTGGCAATACCGATATATTTATTGGTGAAAGATATTAATCTAGAAAGCATTTTGACGATCACTATACTCTACTTTGAGTTTATTATTTTAGTTAGGTTATGGGGAAAGAATGTATATCAGGAACCTCGTCTATTACGTCGCTACGGTTTAGTAATAAATAAGCGGAATTTTCAATTATTTTTCCAAGGTTTAGGTATAGGTTTATTTGGTTTATTTAGTCTGTTTATATTAGAGATATTTTTAGGGTGGTTAGTATGGCAATCACCGTCAGAAAAGTTTCTACAGTTTATTTTTGAAGGTTTGTTAGTTGCTGTTGGTATTGGTTTTGCAGAAGAGTTATTATTTCGGGGTTGGTTATTAGATGAATTAGAGAGAAATTATCACTCAAATGTAGTTTTATGGGTAAGTAGTATTGTTTATGCAGTGCTACATTTTATTAAACCTCTTGAGGAAATTTTACGAACTTGGCTACAATTTCCGGGTTTAGTTTTATTAGGTTTAATATTTGTTTTGGCAAAACGTAGTAGTGAAAAAAAGTTAGATAAGACTAAGAATAAGAAACAAAAATTATTAGGTTTACCGATGGGTATTCATACTGGTTTAGTGTGGGGATATTATATTATTAATGTAGGTAGTTTAGTCAAATATTCTCAAGGAGTTGAAGAGTGGTTAGTTGGAATAGATGGTAATCCTTTGGCAAGTTTAATGGGGTTATTATTTTTAGGAGCGATCTCTCTCTGGATAGGTGTATCTAAATTAAGTGATAAGTAATTATATTCAAAAATCGGGAACACTCAAACACAAAAAAAAGTCATCTTTTAAGATGGGTGGTGGAGACTAGGTGGCGATCGCCAACTCCCCATAATGATCATAATAATTATTATTAGTATGAAAATTGCTATGATTGATTTTTTCTATCTTTATGGTATGATATTTATTATTTATTCATTATTATTAAATAACCTTTACCAAAAAAAGAGGTATAAAGCCTCCCCTGGTTCGGGGATGAAAAAATTTTAACTCAGTATTTCAAGCCTCCGACTAAATTCGGAGGTTCACTCTCTACTGATAACTGATAACTGAAATGACTAACCAAAAAATAAGGTCTCAAGCCGTAAGCATTCAGCTATTAGCTATCAGCAACAAGACTCTGTTTTTAAAGCTATCCATTATAAAGTTTGATATTAAGAGAAATATTTATAAATATAGTATTAAAGATGAGATTTACATCTAAAAAAAAATAGCTGATAGCTGATGGCTGAGGGCTGAATGCTTACCTCAAACCTGCCCTTGACTGCACCACGAGCTGTCGCTCTAGAAAAGAATAAAAGAAACTTTAGTATTTAAAACCAGAGGCTTTCCTAGGTCATGCTGCGCCAACAGCGAGAGGTACTATAACTGATAACTGAAATGATAATATTTAGTCTTAAATCTGAACTTTATCAAGTATTTTTAGGAATTTTTCAGAAACAACTCATTAATTAGATTAATAAAAAAAATGCCAAATGATAAAACTAAAGAAATTCCTATATTAGCTGAGGAATTACCTTTACAAATTTTATTAGCAGAAGATAATAGGGTTAACCAAAAAATTGTCCTAAATATTTTAAAAAAATTAGGCTATTCGGCAGATGCTGTTTCCAATGGCTTAGAAGTTTTAAATGCTTTGAAGCGTCAGAAATACGATATTATTTTAATGGATATGCAAATGCCAGTGATGGGTGGTTTAGAAGCAACAAAAAAAATTTATGAGCAGTTTTCACCTACAGAAATACCTTATATTATTTCAGTTACTGGCAATGAGATAGAAAGTGATAAGCAATTATGTTTTGATGCGGGAATGAATGATTATTTAACTAAACCTATCGGGATTCAAGATTTGATTGAAGTATTACGAAAATATCAGGAGCAAATTAAATAACTAATACCAATTACCAAAAGTAATGCTATACTGAACGCCATATTGTAACAGTCAATAATTACCAAGATTAAAAGTCTTTGGCTTGACAATTATTAGTTGGTTAGTAATTATTTTTCCTGCTTTTCTTCTCCCCACACTTCCTACACTTCCCAGACTTCCCCACCCCATCAGATATAGCATTCTTTTTGATAAATGGTATAAGTAAGTAGACGTTACCAAAGAATTAATAATTAAATAATTAAATAATTAAATAATTAAATAATTAAATAATTAAATAATTAAATAATTAAATAATTAGCACCTTGAAGCCTCCCCTTTCAAGGGGAAAAAGTGCCGAAAACGCCATTTCTAATCTCCCCTTCAGAAATAAATTTTTTCTTTTTATTCAATCCCCTCCCTAAAAGGAAGAGGTAATTATCAATTATCCATTATTGAAAGCTATCAGTAGTGCATTGTTTCACCTAAAATGGTGCAATAGCTATAGGTTACAAAAATGTTTCTCCCCTATTCCCCTACTCCTCTACTTCCCTACTGCCTAATGCACCATTTTAGCTGTGTCAGTCCAGTAGGGTGTACGCGAGATGTAAAGCGCATAACGCACAACGCACCGACACACTATATATAGTACCCTTGCGTAAGTCCCGATCAATTATCGATTATTGAAAGCACTTTCCGTTGCCAGTGAAGTACACCCCCTATACCGGCTTTCCGGCCCGCACAAACGGTGCGGCCCTGGGTGAAAGATTTTATAAGAAGAGATAATTATTAATTATTAATTGTTAATTATTAATTATTGAACGCTTTTTAGTATGGAGGTTTGGAGGCAATGGTCAATGGGCAAGAGTTTGGGAATTTATTTCCAGTTTTTAAATTGTTACAACCTATTTAGGGTTTGCTGATTAAATATAAAAGCTTTTACAGACATAGGTTTCAACCTTTTTAACGCCTAAAAAAGTATCAGCTTTTAGGTCGCTCAGATTCAAAAAGAAGCGCATTTTGGGCGCATAGTTGGGTAAAAAAATGACTCCCCACTTCCCCATTTTCTGATAAAGACTGTTTCAACAAACCCTATTTAGGATTTTTATGTGCTAACATTATCCGTAATCTCATAAATTTTAGTTATGCCATCACCTGTAAAAAAGACTGCAAAAGCAGCACAAAACGTTAAACAAGCCAAAGCACTTAAACAAAAAGGTGCCATACCAGCAAAAAAAACTGCAAAAGTAGCAGAAAATATTAAGCAAGCCAAAGCACTCCAAGCAAAAGGTTCCATTGAGGAAGCAATCCAAGAGTATAATAAAGCTCTCAAGCAAGCTCCTAAAAACTTTAAAGTTTTAAATCAGCTTGTGGTTCTCTATACCATGCAGAAAAATTGGCAAGAAGTGATTAACTATTGTTATCAGGTTATTGCTTTACGTCCTAAAAATGTCCCAGCATATTTGCGGTTGGCAAAGGCTTTGACAAAACAAAACAATTTGTATGGAGCTGTAGCTGCTTTCCAAAAGGCAATAGAATTAGATGCAAATGCTGTTAAAGCTACAAACTACAAACAATATGGGGATATTCTCATTAAGCTAGGAACTGGAAAAACTCAAAAGATTCAAGCTAATGAAGCAGTTGCAGCTTACCAAAAAACAGTGGATTTGAATCCAAAAACACCTCCCTCAGTTTATTTGAAGTTAGCAAGCACTTTGGAAAAACAAAAAAGGTTTGAAGAGGCGATCGCTTCTTACAACAAACTCCTGGAGTTAAAACCTGATCTTGGTAAAAAAATATATGTAAACTTGGGTACGGCCCAAATGAAACAAGGTTTGTTAGATGAGGCGATCGCTAGCTTTGAGAAAGCACTAGAGATTAACCCTAATCAAGCAAATGCTTACGGAAGTTTGGGGACTGCTTACCGCAAGAAAGGTTTATTGGGCGATGCTATTGCTAATTATGAGAAGGCACTTGATCTGAAACCAAATACACCTTCTTTGCACCGTATCATGGGCGATATCTTGACTAAACAAGGTCGTACTACAGAAGCAGCTCAACATTATGAGCAAGCAAAGTCAACTAAATAGTTAATTGAGCTATAATAGGACTTTATCAAACAGGACTTAGGCAACTGCAAGGTATTTTTGTCCGATACGACAACAGGAAGCAATCTCAAACCCCTGTTTTTGATACCTCATGGGTAAGTCCTATAAAAATAAGCTTTACAAATTTTATCGGAAATCAATTGTGAACTTTTTTTTCTATAGGATTTACCTATAAACGCTATTGGTAGGGTGTGTTTTCCGCCCTTGAGCGGACATGAAACGCTACGGGACATGAATGCGTAGCATCCCGTAGGGAAGCATTCGGTTTGCGTAGCATTTCGCAGGAAAGGAAAAAGCGTATCTCGTAACTGAGGAAGACTCTATATATAGTGCCTCCCGTGTAAGTCCTGTTCCATAAAAAAATTGTTTGGGTTATTTTTAGAAGAGTCCTATATGCAAAAAAAGCGATCGCTCTAGTGTATTACTACAGCGCTCGCTTTTATTATTGGGACTTGAGATTGGTATCAAATCTCTTCCATAATATCATGTCCGGCAGTATCGGTGTAAAAAGAGGGTGGGAAGTGTGGGAAGATATAGTAAAGATGAAACATTTTTTTCTACCGAATTAAGCGGATTTGATATAACACACAAAATTAGCTGTGTTAGTCCAATAGTTAAAATAATTAGGATACTATGATGGAAAAGCGAAGATTAGGCACATCTGAAATTAAAATTACTCCAATCATTATGGGGACATGGCAAGCAGGAAAAAAGATGTGGGTAGGTATTGAAGATTCTGAGGTTATTAAAGCAATTAGAGAAGCTTTTAATGCAGGTATTACAACAGTTGATACTGCTGAAGTTTATGGAGATGGTTACTCAGAAAAAATTGTAGCTCAAGCATTGGGAAATGTGCGGGAACAAGTGGTTTTAGCTACTAAAGTTTTTGCTAATCATCTCAAATATGACCAAGTAATAGAGGCTTGTCATCGCTCTCTAAAAAATCTTAATACTGATTATATTGATCTGTATCAAATTCATTGGCCTTCTGGTTATTTTCATAGTGAAATTGTACCCATAGAAGAAACAATGAATGCTCTTAATAAACTGAAAGAAGATGGTAAAATTAGAGCAATTGGTGTTTCTAATTTCTCTAGTAAACAAATAGCAGAAGCTTGTCAATATGGTATAATTGATAGTCTGCAACCACCCTATTCTTTATTCTGGAGAATAATAGAAAAAGAAGAAATGCCTTACTGTGTTGAAAATAAGATTTCTATGATTGCTTATTCTTCTTTAGCACAGGGATTATTAACAGGTAAATTCGGACTAGAACATAAATTTGCCGAAGGGGATCATCGCTCTAAAAATAGATTATTTGCTATTAAAGAAAATTACGAACGGGTACAAACAGCTTTACAAAAATTACGCCCTATTGCAGAAAGAAAACAATGTACGATGGCTCAATTAGCGATCGCGTGGTTGATTGCTCAACCCCAGACAAATGCTATTGTGGGAGCGCGGAATGCAGAACAAGCTATTGCTAATGCTAAAGCTGCTGATGTTAAATTATCTGAGGATGAGTTGGCAGAAATTGATGCTATTGGGCAAATAGTTACGGAGCATTTAGACGATCGTCCTGTTATGTGGGATTTTTAACAAGGTTTAACAGTTATTTAGCAGAAGTCCCGCACCATAATTTATTTGGTGTCGGGATGAATGCGTTATCTTTCTACCAATTTATCAACCTGTGACCGTTTGTCTTCTACATCATCTGGCAAATTATCTATGAAATCACTTATTACCTGAGTCATTGTTTTTTGTTTTTTGACTGCATATAATCTTAACTTATCTAATCTTTCTTTAGTCATTCGACAATGTAATGATTCTTTCATAGTTATATGTTGCAATTATGTATACATACTATTATAATAGATATATGGTCGAAAGGGAAAAGAAAGATGAGAATAGCCTACCAATATAAACTACGTCCAACAAAAGAACAAGCAGAAAAAATAGATAGAATTTTAGATATGTTGCGTTGTCAATATAATTATATGTTGGCTGAAAGGTTTAATTGGTGGGAGCAAAATCGTTGTCCAATTAATGCTTGTCCTTTAATATGCCATCTTCCCGAATTAAAAGACCAGCCAACAAGATTTAGTCAGCAAAAGTCATTAACTCAATTAAAAGTAGACAGACCTTGGTACAAAGAGATTCATTCTCAAGTTTTGCAAGAAGTGCCAAAACGGGTTGAATTAGCTTTTAAAAGATGGCTGAAAGGTGACATCAAAGGTAAACGCTCAGGCAAGCCTAGATTCAAAGGCAAAGGTCAGTACAAGACATTCACTTATGCTCAATTTCAGCAGCATCATTTTATCAACAATAGAGTTAAATTATCTAAAATTGGTGATGTAAAAGTAATTGTACATAGACCTATTCCAGATGGTTTTAGCATCAAAACAGCATCAATTACCCAAAAATCTAATGGCTCCGCAAGTCACATTTAGTTTAGAAGATAAGTCTGTACCCGAAATTAAACCAGATATTAAACGAGGTAATATTGTAGGTATAGATGTAGGGTTAATAGACTTCTACGTTACTTCGGATAATGAGTCCGTACCAGCTCCTAAATATTTGAGAAAGTCTGAACGAAAACTCAAGTCAGCACAAAGAAAAGCATCTAGAAGAAAGAAAGGCTCTAAACGTAGACAAAAAGCTATTAAACAACTAGCCAAAAAGCATAGAAAAGTAGCTGATACTAGAAAAGATTTTCACTTTAAAACTGCTAATAATTTGTTGAAAAAATATGACATTACAGCAGTAGAAGATTTGAATATTAAAGGTATGGCTAAGTCTAAGTTAGCTAAGTCTGTACATGATGCAGGTTGGGGTCAATTTAATACTATATTAGCTAACAAAGCCGAAAAAGCTGGTCAGTTAATTGTAGAAGTCAAACCTCATGGAACATCTGTTGAATGTAGTAGATGTGGTCATAAAGTCAAGAAAACTTTGGCTCAGAGACAGCATAATTGTCCTAATTGTGGATTATCAATTGGACGTGATTATAATGCTGCAATTAATATCAGAGATCGATCCAAAGTATTGATGAAAGACTTGCTGCCACCAATCAAATTTGAAGCTTATCAAGGTACTCAATTGAGCCTGTTCTAAATCAATTGGAGAGGAAGGGCATTCCTTGCTAGCTCAGTTTATGTCTACATAGTAGAGTCGCTGAGAAGCCCGCACTGTAGCTTGTCTCAGTGTCGGGAGTATGTCACGCATAATAAATCGGGTTTATTACTTTAATTAGAATTTGCTAAAAAAGTCTTGTTGTCAAGGTAGGGAGTCGGGAGTCGGGAGTAAAGTCACCCCCAACCCCTCCGGTGGAGTGGAAGTTAAGAGGAATCAGGAGTTTTAGAGGATGTACTTGTAAAAATTCTCTCTTGCCAACTCTGCCCAAGTCTTACCCAGATACTCACTTTTTCACTCTTATATATAAGGGAAAATCTGGTACTTTATCGCTATCTAAAAAGCCTAAAACATTAAAGTATTGATATATAAAAAAATTAGGCTTTTAAGGTTGGGAAAAAGTACAAGCTTTTTGCTCTTCATATTATTTCCTTTGGTGTCGTTTGTGTAAAAATTGGAGAAATATCTACCTTTTTTAAGGTTTTTTCTTCTCTTAAAGCTTCTTCCTTCTTCCTTCTTCCTTCTTCCTTTTTCCTTACCTTCTCTATACAAAACCGATGCTACCGGACATGATATCAATTGGCAAAAAAGCTAGGATTTTGGTTTACTTTGGCAGAAAAACTAAGGGATAATTCTTCCTCCTGTCTTCTGTAAATTTTCTACTTCTCCTGGATTGCAAGATTGCTGACTTTTGACTCTTTTCTGACAAAAAGACTTTTTCAGCAAACCCTAATTATTTATTGTTTTTCAAATCAGAAAATATAGAGTATAAATCTGACTTTTAGATAATATCAGGACTTACGCAACTGCAAGGTATTTTCGTCCGATACGACCGTCGGGAAGCAATCTCAAACTCCTGTTTTTCGTACTGGACTGTTTCAGCTAAAATGGTGCATTAGGGAGTAGAGGAGAAAAAATTTTTGCCCTTGTTTCGTACCTCAATCCAACCTATAGCTATTGCATCATTTAAGGTGAAACAATGCACTACTGGACCGACACTTTAAATTCACCATCAGAAAAGAGCGAAGATTCCTAGTTTGTAGAGGGTACGGTTCCCGAAAAATTGGAGACCAAACCCCTACGGTCTTAAATTATACCAAGACTACCGGATTTGATATAATTTTAGTATAATAAAATATTTCTAGTGCAGGCTGGAAAGCCCGCTTAGGTATACCTTACGTTTGGTGAAATATACTATAATTCCTATGTCGAATAAATAACAAATATGCAAATTCCAACTAATCATATTTATTTAGCTACAATACTTCTTAAACGACGACAAAATTTAGCAAAATTAATTAATTTTCCCGTCATCCTTTGGTCAGGTAGTCGTAGTTCCCGTAATTTTCCTGCCAATACTTTCCCTTTCCGTTGTAGCAGTCATTTTCTTTATTTCGCTGGTCTACCTATTGAAAATGCTGCTATCTGTTTAGAAGGAGAAAAATTAACACTATTTATGGATAATCCACCGCCAAGTAATCTACTTTGGCATGGAGAAATACCAACAGGCGATCGCCTCGCAGAAATTATTGGTGCTGATGCTGCTTTTCCGATGTCAGAATTAAAATTTTATGCCACAAATGCAGCAACTATTTCTGTACAAAATCCTATTACTAAAATTACACAATCTGAAGTTTTGAATCGCGATATTTTTCCTGCTAATAAAGCTGAAGAAATTGATTTAGAATTAACTAAAGCAATTATATTTTTAAGACTTAGTCATGATGATGCAGCTTTAACAGAAATTAAACAAGCAGTAGCAGTAACAATGGAAGCTCATAAAGCAGGAATGGCAGCTACAACAAATGCTAAATTTGAAGCAAATATCCGGGCGGCAATGGAGAATATTATTATTTCTGATAATATGACTTGTGCTTACCCCAGTATTGTGACTGTACATGGGGAAGTTTTGCACAATGAAGAATATTTTCATCCTGTACAAAAAGGGGATTTACTATTAGCAGATGTGGGAGCCGAAACAAGTTTAGGTTGGGCAAGTGATGTGACTCGAACTTGGCCGGTTTCCGGGAAGTTTTCTTCTACACAAAAAGATATTTATGATGTGGTTTTGGCTGCCCATGATCATTGTATTTCTCAAATTAAACCAGGTGTAGAATATTTAGATATTCATTTATTAGCAGCTAAAGTTATTGCGGAAGGATTAGTCGATTTAGGAATATTAAAAGGAAAAGTAGAAGATTTAGTAGAAATGGATGCTCATGCCTTATTTTTTCCTCATGGAATTGGTCATTTATTAGGTTTAGATGTTCACGATATGGAAGATTTAGGAGATTTAGCTGGATATGAAATAGGTAGGGAACGTAGTAATCGTTTTGGTTTAGGTTTTTTGCGATTAAATCGACCTTTAATTCCAGGAATGTTGGTAACAATAGAACCTGGTTTTTATCAAGTTCCAGCAATTTTAAATAATCAAGAAATGCGGGGAAAATATCAGAATATTGTGAATTGGGAAAAGCTAGAAAAATTTTCTGATGTTCGAGGTATTAGGATTGAAGATGATGTTTTAGTTACTACAAATGGTGCTGAAGTTTTGACTCAAGAATTACCAACTAATACGGATGGAATTGAAAATTTAATGTAAGTATTTAATAGTGATTTCAATTATCAATATATTCGTATTTATCCGGAGGTATGAAATCTGAAATAATAGCTAATAGTTGAATGCTTGCTACCCAGGAGTAACCCAGTTTCTACGAGAAACCGGGTTTCTTTTCGTATCAGCATAAAGTAGTTATTTAATCGATAGTTTATCAGCTATTATATAAAGGTAAGTACCTTTTTATATCTGGAAAAAGTAACTGGTTTTAAGTTGCTGAATGCACGGTTCCCAAAAAATCAA
This sequence comes from Okeania sp., assembly GCF_035285525.1. Lineage (GTDB taxonomy): Bacteria > Cyanobacteriota > Cyanobacteriia > Cyanobacteriales > Microcoleaceae > Trichodesmium. Next base: position 22,576 of record NZ_JAYKGW010000098.1, read on the forward strand.
AAAGTTACCATTTTCGGCAAGAGTATAGTTAAGTGGTTATTTAATTTTTGTTGCTAACGATTAAATATTAGATTTTCCCACACTTTTTTATTATAAAATTTTGCCATAACCTATTTAGGATTGGTATAATATCATAACAAAAAAAAATGGCTATTATTTAGGGTGGCTTCCATGAAAAAAAAATCCCTCTGGCAATTAAATAAGAAGACAAACATTTGGGGTAAAATACCTTTAATGAGTGTCTTAATTATTCCTTTCCTCTTAAAAATATTAATTATAGTTGGATTAATAGGATGGTTATCTTTTCGCAATGGACAGAGAGCTATTAATAATCTAGCTACTAAATTGCGTCAACAAGTTGTTGCTCATATTGTTGAACAAATAGATAACTATTTACAAATTCCTCATCAGATTAATAAATTAAGTGCTTATGCTGTTAAAGAAGATAATCTCACTATATTCCCAGTTCAAGGTCAAGGTCTTTTTTGGCAACAAATGAATTTGTTTCAGTCAATTCAATGGATTTATTGCGGTAGTCCTGAAAAAGGTGAGTTTATGGGAGTAACAAGACTAGGAAAAAATGATGGTTTGTGGTTGACTTTTAGTAATGAATCAACTGACTTCTTTAGTTATGAATCTCCTCTAGATAGCCAAGGTAATATTATTGATTCAGTTACAAAAAGATCTAAAATATCTCAAAAATTTGATGCGAGAAATCGTCCCTGGTATCAAGCAGGTGTGAAGGCAGGTAAACCTACATGGAGTAGAATTTACAAAGGTTTTAGCACTGAAGAACCTATAATTTCTGCTGTTTTACCAGTATACGATTCGCAAAATAATCTCAAAGCAGTTTGTGGTGTCGATATTTACTTTTCTCAAGAACTCAATAAAGTTCTCACAACCATAGAAATTGGCAGGACTGGAGAAGCTTTTATTTTAGATACAAAAGGTGTTCTTATAGCAAGTTCTATAAGAAAATTAAAATCAGAAGAAAAAGATGAATTAGGAATTGAAAAAGCAATAAATAGTAATAATAAACTAATAAAATCAGCAACACAACATTTGACAGAGCAATACCAAAATCTCACTGAAATTGACACGAAAAAACAACTTGATTTTATTCTGAATGGTGAGCGAATATTTATGGAAGTTTCACCTTATGAGGATGAATATGGTTTGGATTGGTTAACAGTAGTAGTTATCCCAGAAAATGAGTTTATGGCACAAATAAAAGCTAATACTCGCTCAACTATTCAATTATGTATTTTAGCTTTAGCAACAGCTTTAGTTTTAGGATTATTAACAGTGAAATGGATAACTAAACCAATCATAAAATTATCAACAGCAGCTCGCGCAATTTCTCATGGAGAACTAAATCAAAATGTACCAATTCAAGGAGTGAAAGAATTAGTTATTTTAGCTGAATCTTTTAATCACATGACACAACAATTAGAAGAATCATTTAATGATTTAGAAACCAAAAATCAGGAGTTGCAACACCTAGATGAACTTAAAGATGAATTTTTAGCAAATACATCCCATGAACTGCGTACACCTCTGAATGGCATGATCGGGATCGCAGAGTCTATGATAGATGGTGCTACTGGTGCTATTTCCGAATTGCAAAAAAATAATCTCTCGATGATTGTTGGTAGTGGATATCGTCTAGCAAATTTGGTCAATGATATTCTTGATTTTTCTAAACTACGACACCACAATATTGAACTACAAATAGGTTCGGTAGGTATGCGAGAAGTTACGGAAGTAGTTCTCACCTTTTCTCGGATGATGTTGCTGGGGAAAGATTTACAACTTGTTAATGCTATTCCTTCAGACTTTCCTGCTGCTGCTGCTGATGAAAATCGTGTTCAGCAAATTCTCCATAACTTGGTGGGAAATGCTATCAAATTTACAGAATGTGGTGTAGTCAAAGTCTCAGGAGAATTAATTGATGTTAATAACAACCAACAAATGGCAATTACTGTCTCGGACAATGGTATTGGTATTCCGGAAGATAAACAGGAGGCAATTTTTGCTTCTTTTGAACAAGGAGATGGGTCTACAGAGCGTCGATATGGTGGTACAGGTTTGGGTTTGCCTATCACCAAAAAATTAGTTGAATTACATGGTGGTAATATTTGGGTAAAATCGACTCCTGGTATTGGTTCGGAGTTTACTTTTACTCTAAATATTTCAGACAAACCTGCACACACCACCTCTGCTGAATCTTCTGTGAAAAGACAAATTTCTGTGTTCAATACTGATTATTTAGCCAAATCAATTCTTGATGAAACTAATTCTCTCTCACAAAAATATACTCCTATTTCTACTGTTTCTTTAAGTAATCAAGAAGAATTTAAAATTATGATTGTTGATGATGAACCAGTAAATTTAATGGTATTATCTAATCAACTTTCTTTGTATAATTATCAAGTTATTCAGGCTAATAATGGTCAGGAAGCTTTGGATATACTTGAGCAAAGTTTTCTACCGGATTTAATTTTATTAGATGTAATGATGCCTGGTATGACTGGTTATGAAGTAACCCAAAAAGTTAGGCAAATTTGGCCGCTCCATCAACTACCAATTATGATGTTAACTGCTAAAAATAGAGTTTCAGATTTAGTTATAGGATTAGAAGCAGGTGCTAATGATTATTTATCTAAACCATTCCATAAAGAAGAATTATTAGCTCGAATTAAGACACATATTAATATTAAAAAACTCCGCACCGAAAAGGCACATATTCGTCAAGCTTTTGGTCGCTATCTTACAGATGAAGTTGTTTCTAATCTCCTGGAAACTCCAGAAGGTTTAAAACTAGGAGGTGAACGAAAAAAAGTTACTATTCTTACTTCCGATATCCGAGGTTTTACTGGCATTTCTGAAAGATTCGCACCAGAAGAAGTTGTGAATGTTCTTAATTTTTATCTTTCTTCTATGGCAGATGTGATTATGTCTTTTCAAGGTACTATAGATGAGTTTATGGGTGATGGAATTTTAGTTTTATTTGGGGCACCAAATCCGAGAAAAGATGATGCGAAAAGAGCTGTTGCTTGTGGGGTAGCGATGCAGCAAAAAATGCTCTCTGTAAATAAACAAATGGAAGCTTGGGGTTTAGTTCCTTTAGAGATGGGAATTGGTATTAATACTGGAGAAGTTGTGGTGGGAAATATTGGTTCTGAGAAACGAACCAAATATGCTGTGGTGGGAAACCAAGTCAATTTAACTTATCGGATTGAGTCTTATTCTACTGGCGGTGAAATACTTATTTCTGAAACTACACTGCAAGAGGTAGGAGAGTCAATTTTAAGAATTGATGGACAAAAATTAGTACAGCCAAAAGGTGTGAAACAACCTATTAATATTTATAATATTAGTGGGATTTCTGGAGAATATAATATCTTTTTAGAAAAGGAAGAAGAGGTATTTTTAGACTTAACTGAAGAAATATCTACCCAATATACAATTTTGGAAGGGAAGCACGTTGGGGAAAACTTATTTTCTGGTAAGTTAGTTCAACTTTCTGCCCATGGAGCGTTGGTAAAGTCTGATTCATCAGAAGCAAATTCTATACCTTCTGTATTGAGTAATATTAAAATTAATTTATACCCCTCTACTAACTCAGAATTAGTAGGAGAAGATATTTATGCTAAGGTTTTGGATAAACCTGTAGAGTCTGGATATTTTTATGTTTTATTTACTTCTAAACCACCAGAAGTCAAGGAGTTACTTGATGCTAAATATAGTAAATTGATTCCTTTTGATCAAAAGAAAAAGATGAAAGTGAGAAGGTAAGCATTTAGCAGTCAGCCATCAGCCGTCAGCTAGTCTCCTATTGTAAGTATTCAGCAGTCAGCATTTAGCGGTCAGAAGAGTGCTTTTAGTTTTAGATAAAAGCTTTATGATTCTGAAATTTTATCTGACTACAAAATTCAGTTTTCAAATCTATATTCGTTTAAATCTCCTCCTTAAGGTTGAGGTTTTTATTGCTAATAGCTGAATGCTTACATTTAATGTTTAAAGATCATCCCTTATTACAAGACTTACTAAATACCTATAAACATTTATTTAATCCATCCTGAATTTGCTGATTATCTAAATGACGCCCAATAAATACTAACTGATTTTTGTTGGGTTTTAAACAAGTTTCATCTGCTTCTAATGTATGACGATTGCCACTCATTTGAAAGATATGTGGATGCTCAATATCATCTAGCCAAAGAATACCTTTTGCCCGAAATAAATCACCCGAAATATGTTCAAGAAAATTTTCAAATTTAAATACATCCATAGGGCGATCGCTCTCAAAAGATACAGCCATAAATCCATCATTTTCTAAATGCCCAGACTGATATTTTTGAGACAGAATATATTCTGCCACAGGTGTCAATCCTACATCTAAAATTAAAGGTAATGCTACTTGACTATATTCAGTATATAATATCTTTGCTTCCTGTTTTATCAATTTAATATTTGACTCTACTTCCTGTAGTCTTTCTCCAGAAACTAAGTCAGTTTTATTCAGCAAAATAATATCGGCAAAAGCAATCTGTTTTAAAACAGCTTCACTGTCAAAATGATTAGGAGAAAAAGTTTCAGCATCTACTACAGTTAGAATCGAATCTATCCTAGTCAATTCTCTTAACTTTGTTGCTAAAAATGTCAAAAGAATGGGAAAAGGGTCGGCTATTCCTGTCGTTTCTATAACTAAATAATCAATTTTTTTATCTGTAGCTAATACTCGCTCAACTGCTGCTACCAAACCATGATTTAAACTACAACAAATACAACCATTATTGAGTTGAACCATATCCTCTTCAATAGATACTAAAAGTTGACTGTCTATATCAATATCTCCAAATTCATTGATTAAAACAGCCACTCTTAAATCTTGTTTATTTTTAAGAATATGATTGAGTAATGTTGTTTTGCCACTACCAAGAAAACCAGTAATAATACTAACAGGTATTCTCTGTTTAAGAAAGTCAGTTATTTCTTGTTTAGTCATTGAAATTTATCCCTATTTCAAAATGTAAGCATTTAGCCGTTAGCTGTCAGCAATCAGCTATTATTTTTTGTGTGTGTTCAAAGCTTTATTACAGCGATAGAAATCGGTAAACCTTGTAAGGACGTTTTGCTGCGCAACATGTTTGCGGAGCATTCCGGAACGGAAAACGCATTTTTGCAACTTATAACGTCCCTACAAGCACCAACGCTATTAGTAGGGTGTGTTTTCCGCGCTTGAGCGGACATGTTTGCGGAGCATGACCTCAGGAAAAAACGCTAGCGTAACGCACCATGACCATATATGTAGAGTAAAAAAACTATTGCACAATAGTTTTAAGCACTATATCTAGGTTCACTGCGTAAGTCCTGTTAATTTAATTCTGATTCAGACCAAATATTTCATTCTTTGCACCATCAACAAATTGAGCCGTTCCTTCAAAAAGACAGGTAGAGCGGGTACTAACCCACATCCCTATCTTGAAAGAGCCGTTAGATTGAATTTTTAAAGCAATGTGAGGATGGACAGAATTAGCAATTAAATTCCAGGGAATTAAGTCTCCTGCTTTATACACTCCGTCATAATCTTTATCGGCAACAGTACCAGCAGATTGAGGATGCAGATTTTTATCAAAATTAATAACTTGTTCTTTTCCATCTTCTTCTATCATTATCAAACTATAGCCTTCAGCAGTAGATTTAATGCTAGCTGATGTTATTTTTCTTGTATTCTCACTTTCTTCGGGTCGGTATGGCATGGAACAACTTACCTTACCAACACTAGGTGGTTTTTTAGCACCCTCTATTAATAAAGAATAATATTGAGAATCTCGTGAGTCATCAATCTCGCCGTCAACTAGAATTACATACTTGGCATCTTTCTTAGTTTCTTTGATTAACACCTGTTCTACATTGTCAAATTTATTCGGTCTATTTGTTACCGCATTTAGATCGGGTTTGTTTGGATTTAAACTCCAAGGATAATAAGTTTCATACCCATTTCCAGTAACCTCTCTCACCCGAAGGTCTAAATCATTGACAATATTTTTGCCTGGTTGATCCGTCCAAGCTATCGTTACTTTTAAAGGTTTTCTACCATCACTAATCACCTGGATAGGTTGTCTTTGTGGATACACTTTTTCTAGCAGAAACTTGTCAGACTTAGATTTATTAGCTTTAGTTAGAAAATCAGCAGCCGCTTTAGCATCAACCAACCCCCAACCAAACTGATAATCAGGACCTTCGTTGCCCAAATCTTCTGCGGTATGAATTAAAAGCCCTTTGATAGTTGCGCTAAAAGGTTTCTCACTATTTGTCGTCTCTTTAATAACACTTTCAGACTCTTGCCAAAGGTTTTGGAAATGTTCCACCAATAATACTGCCGTACCTGTCACACTCGGAGCAGAATAGGAAGTACCGCTTCCCTTGTATGCTTTTAAATAACCACCAGAAGCACTCAAAAGGCGAGGTAACCGATAGCCATTACCAACAACATCTGGTTTAATTTGCCCAGTCTCAGTCGGACCCCAACCGGAAAAGTCGGTCATATTCTTTTCTCCATCGACAGCTCCAACGACAATTCCATTTTTCGTAGCTGCTTGAGGTACTATCGTGCGATAACCTCCAAAATATTCCCCATCTCCAGGTGGTGGTGTTGACTGAGAATAGTATTTAGAAAATAAATAGAAACCTTCTTGAAAATCAAATCCAGATGTTCCCCATAGCTGTTGTAAGTATTTGCTTTTCTCTACATAAGCCACATACCAACCTGTTTGATAAACGTCTAAGTTACTCATGTTGTCGTCTCTATCATTTCCAGAGCTAAAAACACTTATTAGGTAAGGATAATCCTGAAGTATTTTATCTATTTTTTCTGATCCAGCTAATTCATAATTACCAAACCAATTGTGGGAACCTATAAATACTGGAAATTGACCTTTTAACTTAGGAAAGTTAACTACTCCTTCTGGCAAACTTGTAACATCAACCAATTGCCAACCAACTCCTAAACCATAAGAGTGATTGGAAGCAACAATGGAATTAGCTGCTTTTTTTAGACTTTTAAAATCATTCTGTGCTGAATAACTTTCTATTTCAACACCTTGAGTCATCCCCGTAGAAAACTCTGATGGATTTCCTGTAGCAGCAATTATACCTGCTACAGCAGTGGCATGATCGCTAGACACACCTTCTTGAGACACTGTAACTCTGCCTTTTAATTTTTCATGTTCTTTGGAAACAGCCCATTTATGCTTACCTTTTCCCGATGCTTCCCAAACTCCAACCACAAAACCTTGACCGCTTAGGTTAAGGGGAGACGTCAACCAGATTCGGTCGGTTTTTATCGTCTGTGCTGCAACCGAACTGGTGGGCTTAACTATCTTCAAGTCTTCAGGAGGAATACCTGCACCAAGATAATAAACATCATCAGAAAGTTTGACCGGCTCTTCATTTAACCCTAAGTCTTCCACTAAATCAATGCTGGCATTTGTTTCTGTTAGATCGATTTCAGGTTGGTTTAAATTACAACCGGTAGATAAAGATATAAGTAGTAGTAAAGCCAACAGTTTTGGGATTTTCATTTGAGTAGTAGTTAATAGTATTAGGACTTACGCATAAGCGCTAATGGTAGGGATGTTGCATGCAAGTAATGGTAGGGACGTTGCATGCAAGTAATGGTAGGGACTTACGCATAAGCGCTAATGGTAGGGATGTTGCATGCAAGTAATGGTAGGGACGTTGCATGCAACGTCCCTACAGGTGTCTTTTCCGCGCTTGAGCGGACATCTTTGCACAGCATTCCCTATAGAAAAACGCTACGCGACATGTTTGCAGAGCATTGCGTCAGGAAAAAGCGCACTTTGTAACACACCAATACTCTAATATTATATAGCATTTCTGCGTAAGTCCTATATTCACAGGACTTACGCAGAAACGTTATTTGTAGAGGGCGAATGCCATTCGCCCCTACTAGATATAGCGTTTGATCTCAGAATTTGCGTAAGTCCTGATTCATCTAAACTTCTTCCCTCAAAGCAAGACTTATTGCTGATAGCCGATCGCTGACAGCTCAATGCTTACTTCAAAATTAAAGCAACTTCCTTAGCAAAATAAGTCAAAATTAAATCCGCACCAGCTCGTTTCATACTGGTTAAAGTTTCCAACATCACCTTTTTTTCATCTATCCAACCCTTCTCACCAGCAGCCTTAATCATAGCATATTCCCCACTAACATTATAAGCAGCTACAGGTAGATTTGTTGCCTTTTTAACTTCACAAATAATATCTAAATAAGCGAGCGCTGGCTTCACCATCACCATATCTGCACCTTCAGCAATATCCAAAACTACTTCTTTGATAGCTTCCCTCGCATTAGCAGAATCCATTTGATAAGTCTTTTTATCCCCAAATTTGGGTGCAGAATCCAAAGCATCCCGGAACGGACCATAATAAGCTGAGGCATATTTGGCAGAATAGGCAAGTATTCCGACATCGAAGTATCCAGCAGCATCGAGAGCTTTACGAATCGCTCCAATACGTCCATCCATCATATCTGAGGGAGCGACGATATCGGCACCTGCTTCAGCCTGGGATAGTGCTTGTTTGACCAAAGCTTCTACGGTGGGGTCGTTAAGAATCGCTCCATTTTCGTCCACAATCCCATCGTGACCTTTGCTGGAATAGGGATCGAGAGCTACATCAGTAATGACGATAATATCTGGTACTGTTTGTTTAATTGCCTTTACAGTTCTTTGGATTAATCCATCTGGGTTGTAGCTTTCGGTGCCAACATTGTCTTTTTTATCTTCCGCAACTAGGGGGAATAAAGCGATCGCATTAATTCCTAAATTATAAGCATCCTCTATTTCTTTGAGCAGTAAATCTAGAGTATAGCGATAACTTCCTGGCATGGAAACAACCTCGACTTTTTGCCCTTCTCCTTCCATCACAAACAATGGATAAATTAGATCGTTAACTGTCAAGTGAGTTTCCTGAACCATACGTCGCAAAGCAGGAGTGCGACGGAGACGACGGGGACGCTGTACACCGGGAAATTCCTTGGATAAATTTGTTTCTGTCATGGGTAGATTACTTACCTAAATAATTTTGATAGTCTTTAATAATAATCAAAAATTGACATCTAGTCAATGGAGATTAAGTAGATTAGTGTTAAAATTTGTCACTATGTAACAAAACTATAAACTTAAGAAAAGGGCGGAAAAATTAAGGGGGTTTTTTTCTACTGAGGACTTTGTACTGTCCAATAAAATTTGTACAACTTATTTTTACATGAATCCTATGAAGAAAAAATTGATTATTCTTTTAACCAAATCATTTTCTTTTTCGTAAATACCTGGTACTTTTCAGTTATCAGTAGTCAGGAGACAGAATAAAGAAGTTAGGATTTCCATAACTGTTCCTTAACAACTATGAAGCTCTGGCAACTGATAATTAAAAACCAAAAAATTATAACTTATGCTCCTGGTAACTAAAATCATGTACTCGATAAAGTTATTAGCGAAACCGGTTTTCTCCGGTATAAACACCTTATATTCATGGCAACTTCAAGGCAGTTTAGATGATAAAATTGGTCTCTAGGCTAATATGAATGATTTTTTAGTCTGATATTAACCGCGATTACAAAATAACTATATCCCCTAAGTAAAAATGTTAACTATTGGAACACAAAAAAGCGATAGAATTAGTACTATTACTAATACAACTTGGGCTGAATATATTAGTTTAGATTTGCCCAGTAAACAAGTTTCA
>NZ_JAYKGW010000099.1:0-10749 GCF_035285525.1 Okeania sp.
CTAATTCATTAAAAGAAGGAAAACTATTACGCATCAGTTTAATAATTACTGGTTCACCATCTGCTTTAGTCACTCCACGATAGACAACAGTTCTCGAACTCTCATGTATTAACTTCCTAGTTTCATAGTTATTTAAAGATATTATAGTTAAGTTCATAGTCCTGATTTATAAATTTAATTATTAAGGTCAGGACTTACGCATGAGGAACGCAATTTTCTTGGCTTGAGATTGCTATCCTGACGGACAGCGACCCATTCATGTCGCGGAGCGAAACGCTGTCGCTGGCGCTGCAAGTCGCGCAATGACAAAAAGACGTTGCGCGTGCGTAAGTCCTAAAGGTAATATTTTAATTTCTTTTATTATACGCTATGTACAACTTTACTAAAAATAATCAGCATTTCTGGGTTTTTAGTGGTGACACAACTTTCCTGGTTGTTACAGCAAACGAAGGCTGTGTTACAAAAAAAACACAACTTTTCTGGTTGTTACAGCTGGTAAGGCTGTGTTACAAAAAAACACAGCCTTCCTAGTTTTTATAGCTGGGAAGCCTATGTTACAAAAAAACACAAACTTCCTGGTTGTTATAGCTGGGAAGCCTGTGTTACAATCAATTCTTTCTTCCTACTCCCTACTCCCTACTCCCTGTTCCCTAAGTTAAAGGTAAAGTAATAATAAATTTTGTGCCCTTACCCAACTCTGAGACACAATCTATTGTACCACCATGTTTCTCCACCACTATTTGACGAACTATTGCCAATCCTAATCCTGTTCCCTTACCCACACCCTTGGTGGTAAATAAATGGTCAAATATTCTTGCCTTCACCTCTGGTGTCATCCCCTTTCCATTATCCTCAATTATAATTTTGACTACATTTTTTTTAGTCAGTAATGCTGTTTTAATAGTAATTTTCTGAGGTTGAGCTTCAATCTCTGAATAAGATAAATTCTGAGCAACTTCATCAAAAACATCTATCCCATTGGCAATAATATTCATAAACACCTGATTCAGTTGTCCGGGAAAACACTCCACTTCCGAAAAATCCCCATAGTCTTTAATGACTTGAATTTCCGGTCGCTCCTGATTAGCTTTGAGTCGATATTTCAGAATCATTAAGGTACTATCAATTCCCTGGTGTATGTCGGCAATAACTTTATATTCTGTATCCGCGCGGGAAAAAGTGCGCAAACTGGTACTCAGATTTTTAATTCTCTCGGTAGCATTTTTCATTGAACTGAGAAGTTTAGGCATATCTTCACACAAATAATCTAAGTCTATTTCCTCAGCATTTTCTTCTATAACTTCGGCTGTATCAGGATAGTTTAGTTGATAGTGATTTTGATAGATATTGAGATGCTCTAAAATATCATGTAAATTCTCCTGAGCATGCTTAATACTGCCGTTGAGAAAGCCCAGAGGATTATTAATTTCATGGGCAACCCCGGCCATTAAATTACCTAAAGAAGCCATTTTTTCATATTGCACTATCTGGAGTTGAGATTGTTCTAACTTTTGAGAGTAAGCTTGAGATTGTTCATAGAGACGGGCATTTTCTAGAGCAATAGCAGCTTGAGTACAGAGGAAGTTGAGAATAACAACTCGCTCTCTAGTAAACGCACCACTGACTAAGAAATTTTTCAGGTACAAAATACCAATTAAATGTCCTTGGTTGAGAATGGGTAAACACAATACACTCTTAGGTTTCTTTTGCAGTAAATATCTGTCAATGATAGGTAAATCCGTCTCTAAATCGTTAACGACTACAGTTTCTTGAGTATTTTTGACATATTGGATAAGTTTGATTGGTACATTGGGATGATTTTCTAGAGGTTGAGAACAGATTTCTGTTGATTCGGGGTTAGCAATGGCTTCAACAAACCATTCTTCCTGACTATTGGGTAAAATTAAAACACAGCGATTTCCTCCAGAATGTTGGAGAATAATCTGAGTCAGTTGACGCAATAATTCATCCAGCTCAATGATTCCAGAAATTGCTTGAGAAGCTTTGAGTACAGTTGCCAAGTCAAGAGTGTTATTGAGACTGCTAGTGGAAGATTGGCTAGAAGTAATAGAATCTTGGATAATAGTGGAGAGAGTTTCCAGAGGATCTAATGTTTGTGCTACTCGCTCTAATATCGGACGGAGTAAGTCAGGATAGCGTTTTTCTAAGTCGTCAGTTTTTGCTTTCGCACCCCAACGGGCATAACAATAATAGGCTTCTTGCATATATACAGAGGCAATTTTTTCTTTACCCCAGTCAAGGTAGAATTTAGCTGCCAGTTCATTAGCGATCGCTTCTTCTTGGATATATTCGTTTTCTTTTGCTCCTGCTATGGCGCGGTCGTACATCTCGATCGCTTCAGTCTTTGCTCCCAGAAGACGATGCTTTTCAGCTTCTACTATGTCGTATTTGTGCTGAAAATTTGTAGGAGCAAATTCTGCCCAATTTTTCAATTGGCTTTGATTAGCAGCAATGCGATCGCTCTTTTCTGGATCTAATTTACCACTAGCTAGCAATGCTAAACTGTAATAAAAATTATGTTCTGAGGCATAAAGAGTACCTCTGGCAGCTTCTCGATACTGCCAACCTTGTTCTCCTGCATTCAATGCTCCTACATAATCTTCAAATAAATAAGCAAGTCGTGTTTGAGCTTCATAAAAGCAGAGAACTAAAAACATAATTTTATTCTCTAAACATTGGGATAAAAACTTTTCCCCATCTAATATCGTTCCTTGTAAAAACTGAGGTTCTTCAGTTTCTCCCAGAAGATTGCTCACAGCTTGCTGATTAATGCGGAGAAAGCCTTCGTGAAATTCGTATTTGGCTTTAACAATGACTGGGAGATATCTTTCTTGAGCTTGATGTACATTATCTAAGGGACTACCACTATAAAATAGATAGTTACAATAATGAACAGCAGCATAAAAAGCATATTCTACATCTCCATGATCGAATCCACCTTGAATAGCTTGAGGAAGATCGGCAACTGCATTTTGTAGACGATCTTTCCAAGGACGAACAAAAACATTAAACATATTGCTGACCTTGGCAAAAAAGCTGCGGGCGTTAAATTTTTCTAATAGTTGTAAAGATAACTTACCAAACTCGTATCCTGCTTCTATTTCTCCATAAACTCCACATAAAAGTGCCCCATACCAACTATAAGCTGAAGCAGCCAGGGGAGAATGACCGTATTTCATGCAATGTCGAACCGTGTGCATAACAATCGCGGGAAAAGTGCTAGCATTCACAATATAAGCAGCAGAAGTAGCATTAGTCAAAATCCGAACTGCTGCTAGTTTTTCTTGGTCGTTAACTTCTGTCAGGGTGACAAGATTGGCAATATCTTCAGTCGGCAATGCAATATCTTCCCGGAGTTGTTTGATTTCTGCTGCAATTGATTTTGGCTCTTGAGATATATTGATATCCAACATGGAGAGAACATCAAGAGCCAGAGAAATCGCCTCATTCATTTTATTTTGATTGATTTCAAACAAAATTTGCAATTCATAAATCTTGATGCGGTCTAGCAAAGTTTGGGCTTTTTCTAATGTCTCTTGAGAGAGTTGTTGGGCAACTTCCAAGTTATGATTAAAATATTCAGCTTCGATAGTAGCGATCGCTAATGCAAAGTGGAGTGAATAATTTTCTGACCAACTTTGTTCATCGAGAAATTTTTGTCCAGCATAACAATAACGGCGACTGCTTTCATAAGCAACAGAAATTTTGGCTTTTTGACTTGCTTGAAAATTCAATTGGGCAATTTGGTTACGTTCTTCCTGTTCAAAAATTAAGTCAATGCCGATATTGAGATGATTGACAATGGTAAAAAGATGATTCTCTTGCTCGCTCTCGGAAAGATTATGCCAAAGTTGACGACCTATTTTCAAGTGGGTGAGTTGTTTTTGGTCTTCAGCTATCAAAGAATAAGCTGCCTGTTGAACGCGATCGTGCAAAAACTTATAATTAACAACCTGAGAGCTTTCCTCTTGATTATCTGATTTTTTTTGCCCAATATAAAACTTATAAACTTGACTTTGAGGTAATATAAAACCCTCTTGCAAAGCCTTCCACAAACTATTTGCGGTATCTTCTTTTGACTGCTCACAAACAATAGCCAAAGTCTTCAAATCAAACTGATTCCCAATACAAGCTGCTAATTTCACAACTTCTTGAGTTTCTGATGGCAATTTTTGTAACCGCCACGCCATAAAATATACCACATCATCAGTAAGTGCCCTTTGCCTTACCTCAGAAACATCACATTCCCAATACCCCACTTCAAAATTAAACCTAATCAACTTATCTTCATATAAACCTAACAAAAACTGAGTCGTAAAAAATGGATTTCCTTTCGTCTTCTGATACACCAACTCCGTTAAAGGTTTAGCTACTTCTTCATCACAACTCAGGGTATCCGCCACTAAATGATTAATATGATTCTCAGACAAAGGTGCTAAAGTAATGGTGTTAATTTTAGCATTTTCTTTCCTTATTTCATTCAGAGTTAACATCAACGGATGAGCCGGAAATACCTCATTATCTCGATATGCTCCTATCATCAGCAAATAAGAATTAGAAGCTTCAATCATTAACAGTTTCATTAAATTCAGAGAAGCGGAATCTGCCCATTGTAAATCATCTAAGAAAATGACTAAAGGATGTTCTTTGCTCGTGAAAACTTGAATAAATTTACCAAACAACAAATTAAAACGATTCTGGGCAGCATTTCCTGATAATTCTGATACAGCAGGTTGTTTACCAATAATTTTTTCTAATTCTGGAATGACTTCAATTATTATTTGCCCCTGAACTCCCACTGCCTCCAAAATTTTATCTTTCCATTGCCGTAGTTGACTATCGCTTTCACTCAATATTTGTGCCATTAAATCTCGCAGAGACTCAACTAAGGCAGAAAAGGGAACATGACGATTAAACTGGTCAAATTTTCCTTTGACAAAATAACCCCTTTGCTTCACAATAGGTTTGTGAACTTCATTGACAACAGCAGTTTTACCAATCCCAGAGAAACCTGCTACTAAAAGAAGACGCGGAGAGGGGGAGAGGGGGAGAGGGGGAGACGCGGAGTGGGAGCTATTACGGGGGGGATTACTAATTTCCTCAAAAGCATCCAATAAGGTTTGTACTTCTGCTTCTCTGCCATATAATTTTTCGGGAATGAGGAAGCGATCGCTAATATCCCTACTTCCCAACTCAAAATCCTCTATTTCCCCTTTTTCCTGCCATTCCTGTCGGCATCTTTCCAAATCATATTTTAACCCCAAAGCACTCTGATAGCGATCTTCAGCATTTTTCGCCATCAACTTCACTACAATATCCATGAGCATTTGAGGTATTTCTGCACCATGAACCAAATTTCCCTCCCAGGAGGAGTTAGGGGTAGGTTCCAAACGAGCCAAACTCCCTTCTTCCTTCCTCCCTATAATTGGTAAAACCGCCAAATGACAATGTATCAATTCCATTGGATCGGTAGTTTCATAAGGTAATTTTCTATTTAACATTTCAAAAAATGTTACTCCCAAGGAATAAAAGTCACTACGATAATCTATTCCTCGGTTCATCCTTCCCGTTTGCTCTGGAGAAATGTAGGCTAAAGTTCCTTCTAATACATTTGGTGTTTGAATAGTTTGAGTTTCTTTTGGCAGTAGACTAGAAATACTAAAGTCTATAATTTTTACCTGTTTAGTTTCTGGATTAATTAGTATATTTGCAGGTTTAATATCTTTATGAATAATTCGGTTTTGGTGTAATTCATAAAGAATTTCAGTTATCTGAATAGCTATGTCTAAAAATTCGGATATATTTGAAGTTTCAGATGGCAAACTTTGATAATATTCAGCTAAAGAAATACTTCCCAAATCTGGCATAATTAAAGCATAGCCATTCTCATAACGTTCCAAAGCTAATGGTTTAACAATACCTTCTATTTGTAGATTCCTCGCAATAGTGTACTGGTTACGAAATTGAACTAATTCATTAAAAGAAGGAAAATTATTCCGCATCAGTTTAATAATTACTGGTTCACCATCTGCTTTAGTCAATCCACTATAGACCACAGTTCTCGAACTCTCATGTATTAAATCTCTGATTTTGTAATTATTTAAAGATTTTATAGTTATACTCATAGCAAGTTAATTCCAACACTTTTTGATAACTCTATTATTAATACTACAAAATAGAGTTTGAATAGCTTGTGAGTTATATCACAATCTATTGGTTGGATGAATGTATGGCAGAAGGCAGAAGGAAAAATCTTGCTTTGTCTGGGTTGGAGGATTTTGATGGGTCTGCGCCTTTTGCTTCCATGAGTAGTAACACAATCTTCGGTGGTTGTTACAGCCTCGAAGGCTGTGTTACAAAAATTCCATGAGTAGTAACACAATCTTCGGTGGTTGTTACAGCCTCGAAGGCTGTGTTACAAAAATCCTACAGAAATTATCAATTCTTTCTGCCTATTCCCTATTCCCTGTTCCCTAAGTTAAGGGTAAAGTAATAATAAATTTTGTACCCTTACCCACCTCTGAGATACAATCTATTATACCCCCATGTTTCTCCACCACTATTTGCCGAACTATTGCCAATCCTAACCCCGTTCCCTTACCCACACCTTTTGTGGTAAATAAATGGTCAAATATTCTTTTTTTCACCTCTGGTGGCATACCCTTACCATTATCCTCAATTATAATTTTTACTAGATTTTCTTCCCTCACTTGTACAGTTTTAATAGTAATTTTTGGAGTTTTGGCTGACAAATCTGAATCAGATAAATCCTGAGCTGCTTCATCAAAAACATCTATCGCATTAGCAATAATATTCATAAACACCTGATTCAGTTGTCCCGGAAAACACTTCACTTCCGAAAATTCCCCATAGTCTTTGATAACTTCAATTCCAGGGCGCTGCGGATTCCCTTTGAGTCGGTATTTCAGAATCATTAAGGTACTATTAATTCCCTGATGTATGTCGGCACTAATTTTATGTTCTCTATCCGCACGGGAAAAAGTGCGCAAACTGGTACTAAGATTCTTGATGCGCTCTGTGGCATTTTCCATTGATTTCAGAAGTTTGGGTATATCTTCATACAAATAATCTAGGTCGATCTCTTCTGCATTTTCTTCTATCGCTTGGACTGTATCAGGATAATACTTATGATAGAGTAGAAAATGTTCCATCATGTCATGTAGATTCTCCTGAAGATTACCAATACTACCAGTGAGAAACCCCAGAGGATTATTAATTTCATGGGCGACTCCTGCCATTAAATTACCTAAAGAAGCCATTTTTTCATATTGCACAATCTGGAGTTGAGATTGTTCTAACTTCTGAGAGTAAGCTTGAGATTGTTCATAGAGACGGGCATTTTCCAGAGCAATAGCAGCTTGAGTACAGAGGAAGTTGAGAACCAGAACTCGTTCTCTGGTGAACGCACCACTAACTAATAAATTTTTTAGGTACAAAATACCAATCAAATGTCCTTGATTGAGAATGGGTAAACACAATACACTTTTGGGTTGATTTCGCCGTAAATATTTGCCAATGACTGGTAAATCTGTCTGTAAATCGTTAACGACTACAGTTTCTTGAGTATTTTTGACATATTGAATTAATTTGATGGGTACATTGGGATTATTTTCTAAAGGTTGGTGACATATTTCTGTTGATTTGGGAGTGGCAATAGCTTGAACAAACCATTCCCTATTGCTATTGGGTAAAATTAAAGCACAGCGATCGCCTCCAGAATGTTGGAGAATAATTTGAGTGAGTTCACGCAATAATTCATCTAGCTCAATAATTCCAGAAATTGCTTGAGAAGCTTTGAGTACAGTTGCTAAGTCGAAAGTGCTATTAAAACTGGTAGTGGAGGAATAGGTAGTAGCAAGGGCATTTTGAACTGAAGGAGTAGACTGGACAAGAGTAGACAGAGTTTCTAATGGGTTTAAAGTTGATGCTGCTTGTTTTAAAATCGGACTCAGTAAGTGAGGATACCGTTCTTCTAAGTCCTCAGTTTTGGCTTTCGCGCCCCAACGAGCATAACAATAATAGGCTTCTTGCATATAAACGGAGGCAATTTTATCTTTATCCCATTCGAGGTAGAATTGGGCAGCGAGTTCGTTAGCTAAAGCTTCTTCATAATCATAATGATTAGTTTGAGCGGTAGTTATTGCTTGTTCATAAAAATCAATTGCTTCCGTTTTTTGTCTGTTTAATCGCGCTTTTTCTGCTTGTATAATTAAACATTTATGGAGTATATTTTCCGGACAAAAATTTTGCCAAGTATTTAATTTTTCTTCCAGAGAAGCAAGTTTTTCTAAATGAAATTGATAGTCTTCTTCCTCTCTACTCATTTTCGCTAAAGTTATGTGCATTAGAGCGACATAAAACACACTGGAAGGAACTTTAGCATGACTAGAAACAGTATTTTCAATTATCTCTAATTTATCAATTAAGTGAGGGTAGGCAACCGTATCATTAAATAAGTAAGCATGGCGAATTTTCACAGAATAATACCAAGAAAGATGGTAAGGAGTTTCCCTGTATTTCTGTAAATATTCAGATTCACTGAAGTCATCATCATCAAAAGTGAAAATTGTTTGAGTTAAACCCAATAGATTCCGAATGGGTTGCAAAACTCCAACAATTAAAGCATCCAAGTTTTCTAAACTTTTAATTTGACGCAGAAAATCAGCATGGGTTTTAGTAATAGTATACAGTTCACTTAAATTTTTACCGTAAGTCAAGCGGTCTGAACCACTTTGCATCATCATAAAGCCTACCGTGAGCCAGTTCCCCGCTTCCATGCCATACTTATAGGCATTTTCATAATAAGCATCTGCTTCCCGAACTGGGCGACTCCAGCTCTGAACATCCGCAGCCAAGAGAAAATTAGTCATTCCCCGTACATCAGCATTATCAAATTGTTCGCACAGTTGCACAGCCATGTCTCCAAATTGATAACCTGTCGCAGCATCTTGGAGCATGGCATTGGCAATTAAACCATAACCGACATAACCGAAGGGAGACATTTCACTGTTACCATTTTCTAAAGATAAAGTTGTCATCTTCGCTACCGCTAGCAGTGATAAGGTAGTTTGTCCATCAAGCCATGCAGCATAGAACAGAATTTGTAAAATTCGCAGCATTTCTGCCATGTTTTCATCTTTCATTTTGGGAAGTTCGAGAATTGATTCTATTGTCTGCTGCTCTAGAAATTTCCTAACTTTAGCAATTTCTTCGTCTAGGGTGGTTTTAATTAGTTTTAGCTCTGTGGGAATTTCCCAACCAAGTAGAAGTATACTTTCGTATTGAATAGCGATCGCTTCCTTATTTCTCCCTTGAAGCTGATACTGAGTCATTTGGATCCGATAAATTACCCCTTTATCCAAAGCTGTTTGAGCATGATTTAAAGCTGCAGCATAGAGGCTCTCAGCTCGATCAAAATTTCCAGAAAGATATGCTGCCTCGGAGCCATAACGGTGTAAATTGTAAATTAATTCATAGTCACTTTCCCAAGCTGTTGTAGGTAATAAATCAATGCCAATAGTACAATAATCTTGAGCTACTTGATAAGCTGCGGAAAGTCTAGCCTTTTTTCCCGCTTCCAAATTTAGAGCAGCCAATCGCTGTTTTTCTTCTGAACTCGATATAACTGCTTTACCAAGATTCAACTGATTTACTAAACTAAAAATTCGTTCTGATTGTTCTTGAGGTGATAATTCTTGTAATAATAATTGACCGATTTTTAAGTGTGTTAATTGCTTTTGATTTTCGGGAATTAATGAATAAGCAGCTTGTTGAACTCGGTCATGTAAAAAACGATATTTTGCATTTTTATCAACTTTAATATTATCTCTAACTTTATCTTCCCCTAAATAGAATTTATAAACTTCAGTTTGGGGCAAAATTAATCCTGACTGTAAACCTATCCATAATTTATCTGCCGTATCTTCTTCTGACTGTTCAGAAATTAATGCCAAAGTTGGCAAATCAAACTGATTACCAATACAAGCAGCCAACTTCAAAACCTCCTGAGTTTGAGTAGGTAATTTCTGCAATCTCCCCGCCATAAACTCTACTACATCATCAGTTAGTGCCCGTTGCGTAACCTCAGAAATATCACACTCCCAATACCCAACCTCAAAATTAAATCTAATTAATTCTTCCCCATACAAACCTAACAAAAACTGAGTCGTGAAAAATGGATTTCCTTGAGTTTTTTGATATACTAATTCTGTCAAAGGTTCAGCTATTTCCAAAGTACAACTTAAAGTATCTGCTACCAAATAATTAATACTTTCCTGAGACAAAGATAATAAAGTAATAGTATTAACTGTGCCTTTAGCTTTAGCTATTTCATCTAAAGTCAACATCAAGGGATGGGCGGGAAATACTTCATTATCTCGATACGCTCCAATTAATAGTAAATAACCCCTTTCTCCTCCACTCATTAACAGTTTCATCAAATTCAAAGAAGCTGAGTCTGCCCATTGTAAATCATCTAAGAAAATGACTAAAGGATGTTCTTTAGTTGTAAATACCTGAATAAATTTGCCAAACAATAAATTAAAACGATTTTGGGCTGCACTTCCCGATAATTCTGGTATAGCAGGTTGCTTACCAATGATTTTTTCTAACTCCGGAATGACTTCAATAATTACTTGCCCCTGAACTCCTACTGCATCGAGAATTTGATCTTTCCATTGCTGAAGTTGAGTATCGCTTTCACTCAAT
>NZ_JAYKGW010000100.1:0-29589 GCF_035285525.1 Okeania sp.
GGTTTCTGGGAAGTAATAGCTCCGACACTCCCTCTCCCCCACTCCCCTACTCCCCCACTCCGCGTCTTCTTTTAGTAGCAGGTTTCTCTGGGATTGGTAAAACTGCTATTGTCAACGAAGTTCACAAACCCATTGTTAAGCAAAGGGGTTATTTTATTAAAGGGAAATTTGACCAGTTTAATCGCAACATTCCTTTCTCGGCGTTAGTGCAGTCTTTCCGGGATTTAATGGGGCAATTATTGAGTGAAAGCGATACTCAACTGCAGCAATGGAAAAGTAAAATCCTGGAAGCAGTGGGAGTTCAGGGGCAAGTAATTATTGAAGTCATTCCGGAGTTAGAAAAAATTATTGGTAAGCAACCTGGTGTACCAGAATTATCAGGAAGTGCTGCTCAAAATCGTTTTAATTTATTGTTTGGCAAATTTATTCAGGTATTTACAACTAAAGAACATCCTTTAGTCATTTTCCTAGATGATTTACAATGGGCAGACTCAGCTTCTTTGAATTTAATGAAACTGTTAATGAGTGGAGTTTCTAATTCCTATTTGCTGATGATAGGAGCATATCGGGATAATGAAGTATTTCCGGCTCATCCATTGATGTTAACTTTAGATGAGATGGCAAAAGCAGGAGTCATAATTAACACTATTACTTTAGCACCTTTGTCTGAAGATAATATTAATTGTTTAGTGGCGGATACTCTCAGTTGCAATAGAGAAGTGGCAAAACCCCTAACGGAGTTGATATATCAGAAAACGAAAGGAAATCCGTTTTTTACGACTCAGTTTTTGTTGGGTTTGTATAAAAATAAATTGATTAGTTTTAATAATGATGTGAGGTATTGGGAGTGCGACATTGTGGAGGTAAGGCAACAGACGCTTACTGATGATGTGGTAGAGTTTATGGCACAAAGATTACAGAAATTGCCAGCAGAAACTCAAGAGGTGTTAAAATTAGCAGCTTGTATTGGTAATCACTTTGATTTAGCTACTTTGGCAATTGTTTATGAACAGTCTCAAGGAGATACAGCTACAGCCTTATGGAAGGCTTTACAAGAAGAGTTTATTTTACCACAAAGTGAGGTTTACAAATTTTATCTTGGAGAAGAATTACAAGAATTATCAGAGCATCGAGAACAAAGTTCTCAAGTTGTTAATTATAAGTTTTTACACGATCGGGTTCAACAAGGAGCATATTCCCTGATTCCTGAAGATCAAAAACAAGCCACACACCTAAAAATAGGAGAACTGTTGCTGAATAATACCCCAAACACAGAATTGGATGAAAACTTGTTTGAGATTGTTAATCAGCTTAACATCGGCAGATACTTAGTGGTTGAGTTGCCCAAACAAATACAAATCGCTGAACTCAATTTAAAAGTAGCACAAAAAGCGAGAGCTGCCACAGCTTATGCTGCTGCATATCAATATGCAGTAATAGGTATTGATTTACTCAATTCTCCCCACCTTAAGCATTCACCCTGGCAAACATATTATGACCTAACTCTCCCTATACATGAACTAGCTACAGAGACTGCATATCTTAATGGTGATATAACCTGTATGGAGAAATGGGCAAAAATTGTTCTACAAGAAGCAAAAAATGTTGTGGATAAAATGGGAATTTATGCTACCAAAATCCAGGCTTACATGGGACAAGCAAAAAAACTAGATGCTTTGAAAATTGGATTAGAAGCCCTAGAGTTGCTAGATGTTAACTTTCCGAGTTCACCAAGTTCCGCTGATATTGAGCAAGCCTTAACTCAAACTGCTAGCAATTTGCAAGGGAAAGAAATAAAAGACTTAATTAACCTACCTATGATGACAGATGTAGAAAAGTTGGCTATTGCTAAAATGTTGACGAGTATTGGTCCCCCAAGTTTTCAAGCTGCACGGAGCTTGTTTCCCTTAGTTATCTGTAAATCAGTAAATTTATCGCTCAAATATGGTAATTCACCTTTCTCTGGCTATGGTTACGCTTGCTACGGTATTTTTTTAAATGCCATTTTTCAAGATCCTGACTCGGCATATAAATTTGGTCAATTAGCCTTAAAGCTATCCCAATGTTTTAATGCTCCAGATATGAAATCATCAGTCTTTATGGCAGTAGGGGTATGTACAATTCATATTAAAGTTCATGTCAAGGAAACATTGTCTATATTACAGGAAGGATATCAAAGTGGACTAGAGGGTGGTAATTTTGAATTTCCTGCTTATTGTGCTGTTAACAAATGTCACTACTTATATTTTCTAGGGCAGGAACTCAGTAGCCTTGAAAGGGATATGGAAACTATCAATGATGCTCTGGTTAAATTTAAGCAAGATAATGCTTTAGCCTGGAATCAAACCTTTCAACAATCTATTATAAATTTGCGATCTTTATCCAAAAATCCTTGTAATTTAGAAGGCGAGGTATATAACGAAAAAACATCTTTGCCCCAACTTCAAGAAGCTGATCGCAGAAGTGAAATTTTCTATGTTTACATCAATAAATTAATCCTTAGCTATCTTTTTGAAGACTATCAGTTAGCCCAAGAAAACGCTCTGAAGGCAGAGCAATATTTAGATGCAGTGGACGGAATTTTAGTTACTATTTCCTTTAACTTCTATGATTCTTTGGCTCATTTAGCTGTTGGCTTATTTGTGTTCAACCAATCACAGCTAGAACAAATACTGAATCGAGTTAATAAAAATCAGGAAAAGATGAAGCAATGGGCAACCCATGCACCAATGAATTTTCAACACAAATATGATTTAGTTGAGGCTGAAAAAAGTCATATTATGGGCAATAACTTGGAAGCTATAGATTTGTATGATTGTGCTATTGCTGGAGCTAGAGAAAATGAATATATTCAAGAAGAAGCACTTGCCAACGAACTTGCTGCCAAATTTTATCTGAAATGGGGTAAAGAAAAAGTGGCAGCAGGGTATATGCAAGAAGCCTACTATTGCTATGCCCGTTGGGGTGCGAAAGCCAAAACTGACGACTTAGAAAAATGCTATCCTAACTTGCTCAGTCCAATTTTAAAACCAGCAGCACAAACTTTAGATCCTCTGGAAACTCTCTCGACCTTTAGCAAACGTTCTGTTACTAACCATTCCTCCACTACCAGTCTTAATAGCGCTCTTGACTTTACAACTGTCCTCAAAGCTGCTCAAGCTATTTCTGGAATCATTGAGCTGGATGAATTATTGCGTCAACTCACTCACATTATTCTCCAACATTCTGGAGGAAATCGCTGTGCTTTAATTTTACCCAATAGCAATGGGGAATGGTTGGTTCAAGCTATTGCTACCCCCGAATCAACAGAAATCTGTTACGAACCTCTAGAAAACAACCCGAATCTACCAACGGAACTCATCCAATATGTCAAAAATACTCAAGAAACTGTAGTCATTAACGATTTAAAGACGGATTTACCTATCATTGACAGATATTTATTGCAAAAGAAACCCAAGAGTGTATTGTGTTTACCCATTCTCAACCAAGGACATTTAATTGGTATTTTGTACCTAAAAAATTTCTTAGTCAGTGGTGCGTTTACCAGAGAGCGAGTCGTTGTTCTCAACTTCCTCTGTACTCAAGCTGCTATTGCTCTGGAAAATGCCCGTCTCTATGAACAATCTCAAGCTTATGCTCAAAAGTTAGAACAATCTCAACTCCAGATAGTGCAATATGAAAAAATGGCTTCTTTAGGTAATTTAATGGCAGGAGTCGCCCACGAAATTAATAATCCTCTGGGCTTTCTCAACGGCAGTATTAGTAATGCTCAGGAGAATCTACATGACATAATGCAACATTTTCAACTCTATCATAAGTATTATCCTGATACAGTCCAAGCTATAGCAGAAAATGCGGAAGAAATTGATTTAGATTATCTGTGTGAAGATATGCCTAAACTTCTCAGTTCAATGAAAAATGCTACCGAGAGAATTAAAAATCTGAGTACCAGTTTGCGCACTTTTTCCCGCGCAGATACAGAACATCAACTGATTGCCGACATACACCAGGGAATTGATAGTACCTTAATGATTCTGAAATATCGACTTAAAGCTAATCAGGAGCGACCGGAAATTCAAGTCATTAAAGACTATGGGGATTTTTCGGAAGTGGAGTGTTTTCCCGGACAACTGAATCAGGTGTTTATGAATATTATTGCTAATGCCATTGATATGTTTGATGAAGTTGCTCAGAGTTTATCCTATTCAGAGATTGAAGCTCAACCTCAGAAAATTACTATTAAAACAGCATTACTGACTAAAAAAAATGTGGTCAAAATTATAATTGAGGATAATGGAAAGGGGATGACACCAGAGGTGAAGGCAAGAATATTTGACCATTTATTTACCACCAAGGGTGTGGGTAAGGGAACAGGATTAGGATTGGCAATCGTCCGGCAAATAGTGGTCGAGAAACATGGTGGTACAATTGATTGTATCTCAGAGTTGGGTAAGGGCACAAAATTTATCATTACTTTACCCTTAAGTATGGTTTGCTGAAAAAGTATTTTTAAGGAGATAGGCTCTGTTGGAGCATTAGGAATGTCAGTACGAAGAGGTATATTTGTATTATCCTCGATTTTCTCTTCTATTCCATCAGGGAGATTGGAAAAGAAATCGTAGCCAGTTTTGGACTCGACCTCGTTGACAAAGTTAACATACAATAGCCTCTCAGGGTTTTCGCTGTCTTTTTCTTTTCTCCAAGCGCTAGTTTTGTCAGGAGTATTGTTGTTAGGCATCCACAAACCTAAAGTATATGTGCTTTCTGTCACATCTTCTACACCAAGACAAGTTATGGATGAAGATAAATTCTTAGAACAGTATGAAAATGTTGAGAGAGATTTTTCCAGAAGACAAATTGAAGATAATTTCTTAGAACAGTATGAAAATGGTGAGAGAGATTTTTCGGGTATAGATTTAAGAAAATGTTATTTTTTTGATGCCCTCCTGATGGATATCAATTTAAGTAGCGCTAATCTCGAAAACGCATTGATAGAAGGGGACATAGGAAATGCTAATTTCAGTGGAGCTAATCTCAAAAAAAGCTAGCCTCCGGCACACCTATTTCATAGGTACAAACCTGAGTTATGCTAATTTGAGCGGAGCCAATCTCATCTGTGCTGATTTTACTAATGCTGACCTAAGTTATGCTAATTTGAGTGGAGTCTCTATATCCTTAGAAAAATAAGTCCCCATGTGATCCGGCACATACCACGGATTAAAAGCCGGATTTAGCCCGCGCTCATAAAACTGCTTATCAAACAACTTCTGTTCGCTTGCATCCCCACGTCGGCGGTAAATCGGCTGACTTTCTTCACCTAAGCGCGCCTCACTCTTAGATAAATCCGTCGTACCCCCATACCAACTTACAACCTGTTGGTGCGGCTTTCCAACTAAATTATCCTTCGTAAACCCAATCTTACTTTCCTCATCACCCTCCGTATTGCGCCTAGTACCCAACCTCACACTCAAGTCTGGTTCTCCTAAAAGCTTGCCTGATGCATTCCTGGGGAAATTTAAACCCGTCCTCAACTCTGTCCGCAGTGCATCAGGCCCTAAAAGATTAGGAATATCTCGACCTGCTGGTGTCGCTGTCGGAATTGGTGGAATGCCAAACTCCACTCTCGGCACAGTCTGGTAATAGTTATCAGCAAAAGTTACATTATCCCAAACCTGAACCTTCGGCTCCCGGAAATCACTAAAAGCTCCTAGAAATGGTAAACTGATAGTTGGTTGGTCAAAATCATGGGGGTCGAGAGTAGTCATCTGTAAATCCCGTTGCCCTGTTCCTACTTTACCACCTGCTTCTGGGAAAAACGTTCCCAAACGTTGAATAATCTCGCTGTTAACAACCGTGCCTCGACTGAAACCAATAAAGTGTAGTGGGGAGTTGAACAACGCACCTTGATTTCTAATCAAATCCACTAAGGAACTAATCTACTTACAAGGAACTTATAACGTCTTTCATCCAACCCATCACCATTGTAAGCAAGGTCAGGATTAATCATTTGTCTCATCTCAGAAATTCGCGCCGATGTTGCTGGGTGAGTGCTAAGAAAAGATGGTTGCGACCCTTTCTTCAGTAATTTTTGCATAAATGTAATTGCCCCAGACTGAGCATATCCCGCTCTTCCCAAGGCAGCAATACCAACTTGATCTGCTTCAAATTCTGCCTGGCGACTTTTGGGGCGACGTAATGCCAATTCTACCCCTATTTGAACTGCAACATTATTATCTACACCTGCTGCCGTAGCTAAACCCTGCGCTAATAAACTTTGACGTAATTGTTTCACCGCATGGCGTTCGGTAATATGAGCAATTTCGTGGGCAAACACACTAGCTAATTCTGCTTCATTATCGGCAGCTTTTATTAAACCAGTATTCATATAAACAAACCCCCCCATAGTGGCAAAAGCATTTATACCATCATCTTCTACTATTTGAAAAGTGTAAGGAATATCTGAGCGGGGACTTGCTTTAACTAATCTTTGCCCTATTATGTTTATATATTGGTTAGCTCTGCGATCGCCATAAAGTTTAACATCTCCACTTTTCAATAATTGTTGATTAATTTGTTTACCTAATTCAACTTCTTGACGATCTGATAAGTTAGAAATTGACATAATCTGAATACCCTGGAAAATTAACTCTCTCCAGGGAATAGCTTGAGTAGGAAATGCTGTACCCACACATAAAGCAACAGCAACCATGAGTGATATTAACGGATATAATATTCGACGATAGGGATACTTAAAAATCAAAGATAATTTTTTTAACATGAGCTTTTTTTTGATTACTTATGAATATAATATATCATAAATTAGTGAAGAATTTTCTGTCAATCTTATTACGAACTACAAAAATTATGTATAGTTTGTCTGCAAACTTAAAAGTTGATTTTGTATCGAAGATAAGGAAGTTTAACTAATCAAAAAAATCCTTATCTTCATCCTGGAAATTAATTTTTTTCCTAACTCATGGTAATCTTGACTATTAATATTCTTATAGCTATTTCATTCTATAAGGTTAGTCACAAGAATCTCAAGATTAGAGTCAGAGTTTTTTCATATTCATATAAATTTCCCCACATTTTCTCAAATAGACAATTTATATGATAAATATAAAAAAGTTAGCAATCTTGACCTTGTGTCCAGACAGCTAACCACATACCATAGCAGTCCTAAAATTATCTGTAATCTGTGAAAAAAAATGTAGGGGTTTAATCTCCAAACCATATTAGGTGAAATACTATAACCAATTTAGGATTGCTATATTAGGACTTATGGAAAAACCGGGTTAATAAACTAAAATTTGCAACATCAAGTATTTAATTAAGATACCCAGTTTTTTTCGATTGAGATGTTAATTTCTAGTTGAACAGTTTACTTTTGTAAAAATTAAGTTATAAAGTTATGAAAATTCTAGATTCTCAAGGACGATTATTTGGTAAAATTAGTATCTTAGACTTTGGCGCTGTACTAATAATTTTCATGGTTTTGCTAGGAATTTTTGTCTTTCCTGGTACTAGCAAAAATACAGTTGCTCAAGTGGGCAGTGTTGTCTCCAAACCAGTAGAAGTAGATGCTATTGCCATTGGTGTGAAAGGTCGTAACCCTGAAAAATTAATAAAGGCAGGGGAAAAAACTCAATTGATTATTCGGAATCAACCTTATGGAGAAATAGACGTGAAATCTGTAGAATTTATGACTCGAAAAGTGGCAGTACCTCAACCAGATGGCACAGTAAAAGCTTTACGGGATCCTAGGGATGAAGAACTATTTAGTCAGAATGTTTTAGTAACATTGAAAGGTCAAGGTAGAATTACTGATGATGGTCCTGTTTTAGGAAATATTAAGCTAAAAATTGGCACCACAATTGAGTTAGAAGGCATGGACTATAATTTTAATGCGAGTGTAATTGATGTGCGAGTACAAGAATAACTTAAATAATTAATAATTAGGGTTTGCGTTTCTTCAGTCTTTTAGTAGCGGGAGGAGCCAGAATCCAGCAATCCAGCAATCCAGGAGGAATAGGAATCAGAGAAGAAGTAGCCAGAAGAATCTTCCCTTAATTTTTTACCTCTAGTTTTGCTCAAAATCGTAGATTTTTAAGCTGGAATCACCTAAAAGCTGGTACTTTCTTAGTATCTATAAATACTGAAAGCAATGCCCATAAACACTTTGATAAATAATTCAGCCAGCCCTACTAATTAATACCCGAAGCCGTAGGTTGGGTTTCGTTCCTCAACCCAATATTATAGTTATTCTGAATAAGAATGAAACATTTTTTTAGCTGAAACCTTTTAACAGTAAGAAATTATTGTCTCAGTCTAAACCAGAATGACTATAGTAAAGCTTTTTTAGGTTTCACTATTTTAGGTGTGTCAGGTCAGTTCACTAGACTGTTTCATCTAGAATAGTACATTAGAGAAGTAGGGAAGTAGGGGAGTAGGGGAGTAGGGGAGTAGGGGAGCGAGGAAAAATATTGTTGTTGGGTTTCGGTCTCTCAACCCAACCTACATATATTGGATCATTTAAAATCAAACAGTCTACTACAAATTTGCACCAAATTAGTGTGTCAATCTACTACACTTATTACTAAACTTCTAGACATTAAATTTCTTACTCCCTACTCCCTAACTTTTAAATTTATTTAATTGCTACCACTGCTAAATTCCAAGCAAATCTTTTCATTAAAGGCAACTTTTTTAACACCATATCCAACTTTTCTAATCTACTATACATTGGTTCTAATCTTTGATGTTCAATAATAATTTTCTTCCAATAACGTTCTTGATTTGGGTCAACTTTTTCAATTAAATAAAACTTGAGAAAAATCCAGAGAGTTGCTAACCAAAAAGTATCATAAACTGTTTCTGAATAGAGAGACTTAATAAAATCAACAATATTAATATCCAAAGGTGTTTCATCCTCAGTTCTTACCTCAGTAGCAATACGTCGATAAACATTAATAACTGGATTATGTTTCAATGGTTCCCAAAAACAAGCTTTCCCACCAGGTTTAAGAACTCGGTGCATTTCCTGAATAGCTAACTTCGGATTTGGTAAATGGTGCAGTAAGTTAGAAGCATAAACAAAATCAAAAGTATTATCAGGAAATTCTAATGCCATAGCATCCATAACTTTCCCTTCAATTTGAACACCATTTTTGGCCGCCAAATTAACAGCAACATCTACCATTCCTGGAGAATAATCTGTTGCTAAACATCGCGCTCCTTTCTTAGCAAAATAAACACTATTTTCTCCTGCACCACAACCTAAATCTAACAAATATTTATCTGTTAAATCCCCCATTTGTTTGAGAATAAATCTGTTTTCTGGTGCAGTACAACTTTCAAAATAATCAACTACTCGAATACCTTCAATATCAATAGTTGATGCCCAGATATCGTGAAATTTTCGTTCTTTAGTTAATATTTCGTCTTGCATTTTTTAGATATTTACCCACTTTTATCTACCTATTTTACTATTGTACAAGGGAAGTTCAGATATAAGTGGGATGAACATCCTGCCCATCCGAAAATATATAGCAATGTGCGCTGGCATATTTATATTAAATCCCGTAGTATCGGTAGAATTAAAGATTGTAGGGGTTTGGTCTCCAAATCCTCTACAGACTCTTTTCGCTCTTTTCTGATGGTAGAACTTTATTCTCCAAAGCTAGCGGATTTGATATTACACATTATTTTTTGTACACCTTTCCCAGATTAAGCTTTGAGCTTGGCCTTGTAAATACCTGAGCGCTCATTGCTATAATCAACGGGCAAGATGCCCCCATACACAACCTTTTAGGGAAATTCCATGAAACTGCCCTACTGTAGTCTAGCCATCAAAAAAAATTATCATCAGCCAGATTAGCACAATAAGCAGTGCTTGTGATAATATAACTATCACAAACACTGCTTATTATAATTTGGATAGAGTTTGCTGATTAAAAAGAGTTTTTCAGCAAACCCTAGATATTGAAAATTTAGACGGATGCGTAGTTTTGTTCCAGTTTTGGAACAACTTCAGAAACAGACAAACTATTCATATAATAAGTTTCACTAGAACAACTCCAGAGAGCTTGCGCTACTCCTAAGTATCCTTTAGAAACCTTAGATACATTGATAACTGTGCTGATCACTGTGGGTAAACAAGGACTGGGCATGAACGTTGTGATGAAGGTATTAAACATAGACCACAAAACTACTACCCAGAAAAAACCTAATGCAGGTAATAAAACTAAGTCAGGCATGACGAAGCAACGCATGCGTTTCCATAGACTTTGTTGAGATACTGCAGTAACTACGGCAGGCTTCGCAAAAAGGAAATTATTCAGTTTTTCTGTCATTTTCTTAGATCGTCAGAGTCGTTCTTATCTCACGCAATAAATCAGACCTATACCAAACAAGGATTTTGAATCGACAATCTGTCTAAATTAAATAAAATTGATATAGAAAGTTGACTCTTCATTCTCCTCTCAATGCCTACGAAGTTAGCTGACGGGCTAGGGCTGAGAGATTGCCCTTCTCAAAATCTTTTTGCAAGATTTTGGTTACAGAGATAAGCCCCTTAATTTTGGTTCCTCCGCTCCAGCAGCACTCTTACTGTGCTTTCATGCCGGATTAAGCTGACTGTATTTTGCTGTTATGCTTTTATGAATCTAATATAACTTCTTTTGAAGAAGTTTGTCAAGGTTTTTTACAAAAAAATTTTATAAATTTTCTCAAGATTTCGAGTCGGGAATTTTAGGCAATATAGAAATATTTTTAAATTATATATTTGTTTAATTTTTATTTATAGCTAAAGTCATAAGTTATAAGTCAAAAGTCAAAAGTGAGATGGAGGAACTGTCGAGTTTGCCACATACAGATCGAGATTTACGCAAAGCAACCAAGAAACCGGGTTTATTGTTGTTGTTAAAACCAGGAAATTTAGTTAATAAACCCGGTTTTTGAGTCCTATCAGATATTAAATTCTTGCTATGAGAATATCTAATCTAATTAATGATGACAACCATACCTCATAATTCTGATTAAATTGTGATTATAATCACCAAATTTTGTAATTATAATCAATTACTTTATTAATTTTATATCACCTTCTAATTATAAAAAATCTTCAATACTAGAAGTATAGTAGAGTTTGAAGATAACTATCATGTTTCAAGAACCTCCCGTTTATCTACTCCCCTATGCACTAGGAGACCTTTTTGCTAATGCTAATGCTAGAGGTTATATAACTTTGGCTGATCGTTATGGCTTAATGGCTGCCATATTTGATGAGTCTTTGCCAGAAGATGAAAAGCGCTCCATTGATCGACTACTTTGGGCGATTCGTAAAGGACGTATTAAAATAACGGATGAAATATCTGCTATAGGATAAAAGTATGTAGAACTAAATAAGTAGTCATGCAAAATTAATTTCCAGGAAGGGAATAGGGAACAGGGGGAAAATTTTGATAATTTCTAGATAAGATTGAAGATTTATAATATAATGTGTAATTGATTTTGCTGATGAAATTATACAATTAATTTTGCATAAGCACTTAATTTCTGATACTTCAGAATAATATAATTTTTGGCTTGACTTAATTAACAATCTCCTTTTTTACCATTAGGTAGAGTAGCTCCACATAAATTAGTTTCTTCTAGTTTGGTTTGATTTAGATTGGCATTAGACAAATTTGCATTGGCTAGATTGGCATTAGACAAATTTGCATTGGTCAGATTTGTATTAGATAAATTAGCTTTTTCTAGTTTGGTTTGATTTAGATTGGCACTACTTAAATTAGCTCCACTTAAGTTAGCTTCCTCCAAATATGCTTGGTATAAATCAGCCCAGGACAAATCAGCATTTTTGAGATTAGCCTGTCGCATGGTTGTACTATACATAGTTGTTCCTGATAAATTGGCTCCTTCTAAATTCGCCTCAATTAAATTAGCACTACTTAAAATAGCTCCTCCTAAGTCAGCGTCTTTTAGGTTTGCATTTTGTAAATTAGCTCCTTGTAAATCAGCTCCACTTAAATCTGCTTCACTTAAGTCAGCTTCACTTAAATCACAACCTGGACATTTATAAGTAGACAATAAACGTTGAAGATTTTCCATTTTTTTCAGAGAATTAGGTTCAGCAAATACTGGCACTGTTAACCAGAATACTGTTAATAATGTAGTTGTTAATGGATATATAAATTTCATATTTTACTGTCAGGAAAATAATAGATTTTTGGCTATAGTTTTGATTAGCATCATATCATATTTAGGACTTACCCATGCGAAACCCGCTTTCTAGAATAAATAGTTGTTTTGAGCAGTAATAATCTACCCTCGTAACGGGTTTCTGGGTTCATCTATCTGCGTAAGTCCTGATATTTTTTAACGTTTTTTTCTTCTTCCTTCTTCGTTCTTTCTTATTTCTACCATTTGTAACAAATATTTATCATACTTGGTATAATGTTTCAAAGTAAAGCAAAAGTAATATTCTATTAAATGAGGCAAATTACAGAGTACATAGGCAAAATATGTTAGATATTAGACAAATTAGAGAAAATTTAGAAACGGTACAAGAATTACTCAACCGTCGTGGTGAGTATGACTTACAACCAATTATAGAATTGGATGCTAAACAACGACAATTAGAAACGGAGCGATCGCAACTTCAAGCTCGTAGTAACCAAGTTGGTAAACAGGTAGGGGAAAAAATTAAATCTGGTAGTGACCCCAAGGGTGCAGAAGTTAAAGCTTTAAAAGAGGAAGGAAACCTGCTGAAAGCTCAACTCAGTGAATTAGAACCTCAAGAGAAAGAGTTAAAGGCAAAAATAGAAGCTTTACTTTTACCACTTCCTAATTTACCGAGTGAGTCTACACCTATTGGCAAAAGTGAAGCAGAAAATATAGAGGTAAAACGATGGGGTGATGAATACATTCCCCAAAATCCGAAAATTTTGCCTCACTATGAGATAGGAGAAAAATTAGGCATTCTTGATTTTGAGCGCGGAGTCAAAATTGCTCAAAGTCGTTTTGTGGCATTGATGGGAGCAGGTGCAGCATTGGAACGGGCTATTGCTCAGTTTATGCTTAACTGTCATATTCAAGCTGGTTATGTGGAAGTTATGGCGCCACTATTAGTCAATAGTCAGTCTTTGACAGCGACCGGTCAACTACCAAAGTTTGCAGAGGAAAGTTTTAAATGTGCAGCAGACGATCTCTGGTTAATACCAACTTCAGAGGTTTCAACCATGAATCTTTATCGGGATGAAATTTTGACTGCTGAACAACTACCTATTTATCATTGTGCTTTTACTCCCTGTTTTCGTCGAGAAGCTGGTGCTTACGGGAAGGATACTAGGGGATTGATTCGATTGCATCAATTTAATAAGGTTGAAATGGTAAAAATTGTACATCCTGATACTTCTGAAGACGAACATCAAAAATTAGTAGTAGATGCAGAAGCTATTTTGCAAGCTCTGAAGTTACCTTATCGCATTTTAGAGTTATGTACTGGAGATTTGGGTTTTTCGGCAGCTAAGTGTTATGACTTGGAGGTGTGGTTGCCATCGTCAGGAACTTATCGGGAAATTTCTAGTTGTTCTAATGTGAGAGATTTTCAGGCGCGTCGGGGAAATATTCGGTTTAAGGAAGGAAAGAAAAAGGGTACTAAATATGTTCATGCTCTCAATGGTTCGGGTTTAGCGATCGGGAGAACGATGGCTGCTATTTTGGAAAATTATCAGCAAGTTGATGGTAGCGTGAAAATTCCCGAAGTTTTACAACCTTACATGGGGCGTGAGTTTTTGTAATTTTGATTATTAGAGTGCGCTGTTGAAGTCGGAAAATCTTAGGGTGTATGACGGCATTCTTGGTTCAATTTTAGGGAAACTCAAGAAATTTTGTCGTCACACACCTTTTTTTCGATGGTAGATATAGCTCCATTATGATGAGGTAAACCTATCGCGGGCAAGATGCCCGCACTACATAATTTTACCATTCATTTCTTGTGCTTCATCTGTCCAAAAAGCTGATAATTGATAACTGAATAAAGGGTTGACTTTAAATGATTTTATGCTATTATTTTCATAATGGGGTAAATGCGCTCATATATACTTTAAGTTTAATAGCATTAAATTCAGCAAACTTGGAAAATGTCATGCTTGATAATCCAACTTTCAAATTAAATCAACTACCGAAAAATTTACCTCTCGAAGGTGGAATAAGTATGGAATTAGTAGAAGGGGTTCCTATATTTCGAGCTTCTAAAATTGTTCAGGAACGAATAGAAACTCTCTTGGCTAAACTTCAAGATTCAGAGCTAGCTTTAGCAGAAGAAAAAGAATTAGATGATTATGAAGAATTGGATGATTATCTCAGTTTTATTAATCGGACTGTGAGGAATATTATGCTCAAACAAAATTAATTATAAGAATTTTTATAGTTGTGTCTACTAATCGTTATCTTTCAGAAAAAACTATAGAAAAAGTACGGCAAAGGGCAAATTATCTTTGTGAATATTGCCACGCATCAGAAAAATGGCAGTATGTAAAATTTACTGTAGATCATATAATTCCTCTCAATAAAGCAGGCAGTAACTTAATTAATAATTTAGCCTTAGTTTGTTTTCACTGTAATCGAAGAAAGTCTAATAAAATTAGTGCTATTGATGAACAATCTCGCCAAGAAGTACTTTTATTTAATCCTCGAAATAATCTCTGGCAAGAACATTTTATTTCGTCTACAGATAAAACTTTAATTATTTGCTTAACAGTAATAGGTCGTGCTACAATAAAAACTCTAAATATGAATAGAAGTCGAATTATAGATATTCCTATAGCAGATGCGGAAGTTGGTAGACATCTACCTCCAGGTGACCCAATACAAAGCTAGTTTATTAAACAGCAATATTTCTGCTGATAACTGATAACTGATAACTGAAAAGGAGCAATTATGAATTTAGTTTGTGAACTTCCTATGGGAATTTCTGAAAATGAGGCTAAGTTGTTCTTGGCAATAAAATTGTATGAAATTAATAAAATTTCTTTAGGAAAAGCAGCAAAATTAGCAGGATATTCTAAATCAGCTTTTATAGAAATTTTGGGACAATATGAAATCCCTATTTTTAATTATTCTGCTGAAGAATTACGGGAAGAGATAAGTAAATGACTGATTTAATTATTGCTGATAGTACCTGCTTAATCGGGTTAGAAAGAATTGGTAAAATAGATTTATTACCACAGATTTTTTCTCAAGTGACAATTCCCCCAGAAGTTCAAAAAGAGTTTGGTATTTATTATTCTTGGTTAATTGTTAAAAGTACCCAAAATACAGGAATGGTTAATTCTTTAAAATTATGGGTTGATGATGGAGAAGCAGAGGCTATTACTTTAGCTTATGAGTTAGGTTATCGTTTAATTGTTGATGATAAACAAGCAAGAAATACAGCAAAAAAATTAGGGATTGAAATAATAGGAACGGTGGGAGTTTTGATAAAAGCTAAACAGTTAGGATTGCTTGACCAATTATTGCCTATTTTAAAAGCATTAGAAAGTAATGGTTTTTATTTAAGTCAATCTCTGAAAAAAGAAGCATTGATTTTAGTAAACGAAAGTTAATCTGGGAAAACTGATAATTGAACTATCAAAAGCTGATAACTGATAATTGATAACTGAATAAAGGGTTGACTTGAAATTATTTTGTGCTATGATTATTCATAATGGGATAGATGCGCTCATATATAGTCACAGTCAAATTCTGTAATTATCGCCTCCTAAGATAACTTTGATATTTGAGAAGCATGAATTTTAATAGAAGAAAATTAATCTGGGAAAACAGAATAACTAAACTATTAAAAGCTGATAACTGATAACTGAAAAGTAGCGATCGCCTGCCGAAAAAAGAAGATAATTATAGATAATTTAGTCATCTTCAGATGACTTAAGCTATTAGCCAAAGATTTTAATCTTTGGCTAACTTGCTGGAGTTTCATTAAAATTCATTCAGGTTTTTGTTGCTCAATATAATCGCGCAAAACTTGATTAATCATAGTTTGATAGTTTGGATTTTGACGTTGAAACCAGTTGACAATATCTGGCTCTAATTTAATCAAAACCGTTTCTTGAAGTATAGGTTCAACTCTTCTAGCTTTTTGCCAAAATTGTTCGTCAAGTTCAGGAATATCTGAGGTGTCAATCTCAGAATCTTTTATATTTTGTAATTCTTTAAGTCGTTCGGGTGATATACTCATAATAAATTCTCCGTTCTTTAAAAGTTGCTTTTCGAGCTGAGATGATACGAATATTACCGTTACGTTCTGTATGAACAACAGTTATAATTATAACATAATAGAATAGCTCCGGTACTAATTTCGCGAATCTCTCCATAATTATATCTTTCATCAATAACAGTAAAAACTATGTCATAAAAAATTTCGGCTGCTTCTTCAAAGCTAATACCGTGTTTTCTGATGTTCTGTTAGTTTTTATTTTCGTCCCACTCAAACATTAAATTGGTTAGATTTGAGAATATATAAGACTAAGATTTTTCACTCTTTATAATATTTGACAATTATATCTTCTGATATGAAATTTCTAACAAGATAAGCAATATTTCTACTAATAACTGAAATTGTTCAAATTTTCCGAAAACTCCTCACAGAAAACTGGATAAAATATAGGGGGTTTTTATTCCGAAACCCTCAGAAAATATTTATTCATATATATTTAGGAGAAACTTTTGAGACAAAATATAATAATTCTAGGAATAGGATCACTAGGAATAGGAGCATTCATTCTGGGTGTACTCATTGCTGCAGGTTTAGGTATTGATATTGTACAAGGTTGGCCACCTCTTTTAGTCAAAAAAACAGACCGCTTTTCTTGCCAGTTAGAATCAGATATCAACCAAGGTAAAGAAGTTTGGACGGTAATGTATGACAATAATGAAGGTAAATACCCCTGGTTAGGTATTGTGATAACTATGGGAGGAGGTTGGACTCCTGCCGAACGCTGTTCGGAAATAGAGCGGCGTTTAGAAAATTATCGGCAAGATGGTTTAGTTAAGTTAACATATCGCCAAGATCCTGAAACTCCAGAGCAAGATGTTATTTGTGCGATAACTAAGTCAAGTAATGGTTGTCCGTTATTGTTGACTTTGAAGAAGGATGTTGATGGTTACGAGGCGTTACGGGAAATAACTTATGCTTTAGTTTATGGTACGACTGTTTATCATAATAGTGAAGGAAAATCGGTAAATTCTAATTTTTCTAGAGAGTCTCCTGTGGTAGATTTAAAACCTTTTTTGGCAAGAGAAGATAAGTTGGCAGGAGATAATTAATAATGGATAATGGATAATGGATAATTGATAATTAGAGAATTATAAGGTTTAAAAAACTCTTTTATTAATTATTAGGAGAGTCTTTAAACCTTTTTTGAAAAAATTGGGAATAATCCCGAAGACAGTTATTATGATTAATTGAACTATATTAATATTTTTATCTGGAAAAATGCCGAAAAAGGTTAGAGAATTAAAACAAATCTTGCAAAAAGCAGGATTTTCACTCTTAACTAAACGTGGGAAAGGTAGTCATTCCTACTGGTTTCACCCGCTTCTGGCAAAACCTGTTATTCTTTCTGGTAAGGATGGAAATGATGCCAAGCTTTATCAGGAGAAAAATGTTATGACAGTATTAGAGGAACTTGCTAGGTTAGAAGAAGGAGATGTTTAATGAAATATAGCATTTTAATTCAATGGTCTCAAGAGGATAAAATTTATATCGCTAGTTTACCTGAATGGGGGAAGTACGCTCAAACTCATGGTGAATCTTATGAGGAAGCTCTGGAAAATGCGAAGGAAGTTTTGGCAGATTTAGTTTATGCTTATGAGGAAATGGGAAAACCTCTGCCACAGCTACAGAGTTTACAAACAATTTCAATTTAATTTGTATGGAAAGCGATCGCTGTCTTCAATTCAAAATTCAAAATTCAAAATTCAAAAGTTAGAAATTTGTAGGTTGTGTGACGGCTTCCTCTTTTTGAAGTCAAAATTCAAAAGTCAAAATTCAAAAGTTAGAAAGCCGCCTGTGCACCTTTTTCTGAAATGGTAGAAAATCTGACATCCGTATATCTGTGGCAAAATCTCTGTCTAGCTCTTTTTCTTGGATAGTAGAAAATCTGACATCCGTATATCCGTAGCAAAATCTCTGTCTGGCTCTTTTTTCTGAGATAGTAGAAAATCTGACATCCGTATATCCGTGGCAAAATCTCTGTCTAGCTCTTTTTCTGGGATAGGTAGAAAATCTGACATCCGTATGTCCGTAGCAAAATCTCTGTCTAGCTCTAGATGGTAAGATAATTTGACGGTACGTTACTGAGTTGGAGAGAAAAAATGATAACTTTACTATTAAAAGTTGATAACTAATAACTGATAACTAAACTATGCCTAGACAACCACGGCAACTTTTACCGGGATATTCCTATCATGTTACCTGTCGTTGTAATAACCGGGAGTTTCGTTTGACTCGTCTCGAATGTCGGCAAGTATTTTTATATGCTTTGAAAAAGGCTTTGCATAAATTTGGCTTTAGACTCTATGCTTTGTGCATTATGAGCAATCATGTTCATTATTTATTAGAGCCTTCCCAACCTGAAGATTTACCTAAAATTATGCACTGGTTAAATTGGTATACGGCTATGTGTTTTAATCGGATGCTCAACCGCACTGGGCATTTTTGGGAAAAAAGATACCATAGTACGGGGTTTGATAAGACTGACAAAA
This sequence comes from Okeania sp., assembly GCF_035285525.1. Taxonomy (GTDB): domain Bacteria; phylum Cyanobacteriota; class Cyanobacteriia; order Cyanobacteriales; family Microcoleaceae; genus Trichodesmium. The sequence goes on from NZ_JAYKGW010000100.1 coordinate 18,769, forward strand.
AAAGAGCTTTGAATACTCTGCGATATATTCATGCTAATCCTAAAGCTGCTAATATACAGTCTGGATTTTTCTATGATTTTTCTAACTATGGTAGTTATGACCGTTTGACTGATGATGGTTTGACTCAGTGGCATCCTGCTTTTTTGTCTCTGGGGAAAACTCTAGGGGAATGTGCTAAGAAGTATCGGGGGTTTTGCAGAAACTATAAACCTAGACCAAAACCCGAAAGGGGAAGTCGCTGGGGTAGTAAGTTTTTGCCCAAGGTGGTGAAAAAAAAGGGAAAGAAAAATAAGGTTTCTCCTGGGCAAATGCGACTTCCTTGGGTAGAGTGGGAAGTTCCTTCTGGTGAGGTGGTAGAGGTGGCGAGAAAATTTGTTTTGGCAAATTGTTATGACCCAGAAGTGGCAATGCAGTTTTTTGATGATATAGAATTTGACGTAAATTGATTATCAAAAATTGATACATGGCGGGTGTCTATCGGGGAATTTCTCTAACCCAGTAAAATCATACAATTTTATTCCCATTTTATTTTTATGTTGACGGCTGAAACCTTTTTATGTTAAAGTCTACAAGTCTCTGCATGTTTGGAGATTTTTCGTCCTACAAATGTTATCTAATTACCACACCTATACACACACAACAAACATAATAAACAACACAACCCAACGCAACCAATAGCCATCATCACTAAAGCACCTATAAAAAATCCGACTCCCGAAACCAACTAATAGGTATCCCCCAAGAAAAAGTCAAACGTTGAACCCTAGTTTCCACCCTTGCCGACAAACTGAAAAATTTGCCTTTCCGACTCAGACAAACTCCCCTGTAGAGAAGCAAAATTTTGCACAATTTCAAAATCACTCGTTCCATGCACAGCCACAACTTCACCTTTCACATCCACAACAGGCGCTCCACTCATTCCACCCACAGTCAAAGCTTGATAAGAAACCCCATAACCTTCTCGCAACTTATTCAAACCCGAAACCTTTCCCTCAACAAACTGATCTACTATTATTCCTTCTCTGTCAGGAAAACCAGAAATATAAATAGAACTACCTTTTTTCAGATTACGAGAATTACCTATTTTCAGCGCCGGATAATTACAATTTCCTTCTACCTGAAAAGTCACGACAGCCAAATCTATAGTACCGGGAAATATTTCTACTTTGTCAATTTGCTTTAATTCCCTATTTTTATTAGTCTGTAATAATATTTGCCCTTTTTCTTCCACAACATGAGCAGCAGTTAGTACGGTACAGACTCCCTTTTCTCCCCGGACAAAAAAACCTGTTCCATGTCCGCCTTGATTTCGATAAGATAATTTAACAATACTACGTTCTAGTCGAGAGGCTATTTGTTCTGAGGATAAGGAACAATTTGTTAGAGTTAATGCCAGGAAAGTTAGACCAAGGATTCGAGGTAGATGTTTCATCTATTTCAGGATTTGGGAAATTAGACTTTTCTTGATTTTACCAAGAAGTTAAATTATTGGCTTTCCTTTGCCATAGAGAAAATTGACAAAATTATTGCTCTAAAAAAAGAGCCACTATTTTCCCATAATAGTTATTTAATTAGATAATATAACAATTTTTTCTGCTTGTCAAGAGGTTTAAAGAGTGATCGCTTACTAAAAGCATTCCCATCCCGCTTTATATCCGTGGCCAAATCCTTGTCTGGCTGTTAAAGGGTTAGGGTTTAGAGACCAAACCCCTACAGTTTCTGCTGATTAAAGAGCGATCGCTCAACTTACCTAAAATTTCATCACAAGCGATTGAGTATTTTGATAGTTTTTGTGGCTGAGATTGCCTGTTTTATCCCCCCCAACCCCCCTTTGTAAGGGGGGAGTAAGATTTTGATATCAATTTGTTTGTAAGGGGGAGTTAAGATTTCATAAACATAACTACTCTCTTCAACTTGCTACCTCTACTCCAGTCCCCCCCTTTCAAAGGGGGGTTAGGGGGGATTCTCAAGCAATACTTCCCCGCTTCCGAGTTTCCTTATAAGAAGTTCCCACATTTCTCAAACCTGCCTTAATCATTTCCTGCTCCAACAAAGCAAAAAAACTAGCGCGATCGCCTCCCCTAACCACAGCCTGATTATGAGCTTCGGCTAATGCTACGGGATAACCATAACCTTTTTGCACTTGAGCCAACATCATTCCTAACACTAACTCCAACATTTCTTCATCCTCAGCGACCCATTCTGGCATATCTATTCTGGCAACTTCTTTACCAACATTTACATAACAAAAATAGATAGTATTTTCCCCATATAAATCCAAAATTCTGGCAGAAGATTGCCACAAAGGACTCCTTTGCCCAGGCTGTAATATTGAACCCCAGAAAGTTACATCTCGCAACGGTTCAAAAGACTGACAAGGTGCTTTTTCAGTAAAACCAAAACCTCCCAAACCAACATTCGGACAATGACTAATACAATCAGGTTCATCATAAATACAAGCTTTTAAACGTAAAAAAGATAAACTTTCATTACTGCGAGAAGCACTCAAATAACCAATCAAAGGAATACCTGCTAATTTTAATTTATTCCAAGCATCTAAAATAGGATTTAAAACTCGGTCTCGTGGTTCGGAAGGCAAAGATTCTAAGAACCAATAAATCAGAGAACCATCAACCATTGCTAAAATTGGGAAATCTAAATGATTGGGATTATTTTGCCTCCATTCATAACCTAATTCTGCCAAAACCAAAGCTTCAGAAATAGTCCGTCGATAACCCATCCATTCTTCAGTTTTAATTCCCCATTGTCGAGAAATATAAAGGTCATCTGCTTCATAAAAAATTTCGGGAATACTATCTAAAAGCGGATAACGACTTTCCCCATAATGCAACATTACTCGCCCAATATTTAACAAATAACAATAAGCAATTTCATGGTGACTTGGAGCTATTTGAGAACCATCCGTAGCAAATACCGTATGATTTTTGGGAGGAGGATTAATTGTAGGAAAAGTATCTAAAGATTCTATGGGTATAGCAGGATTAAAAAGTAAGCGATCGCTCCAACTTTCTTCTAATTCTAATAAGTTATCTTGTTCATTTTTGGCTTCTTCTAATAATTGTTGAGCTATTCCTAATCTATTTTGAGCAGCGAGTGCTTCTTTAGTGAGATGTTGACTCATTCCTTGCATTTGTGGCGCTAGTTTTGTGAGGTCTAGCATAGTTTTTATTTCCTATTTTTTAGTTGTTATTTAAGGAAAAGTAAAGAAGGAAAGATAAATCAATATTGATTAAAATCCCAGAAGTCAATGTACAAATATTTTCCCTAATTTCTCTTTTTTCCTAACTTTTAAATTACAACAGATTCCAATTATCTGAAATACAAATATTAATCATCAAATTTTCATAAGTAGCAAAAATATTGCTCGCGCTGGTGTACCTCAAAAATCAGGAAAAGGAAAGAAGGAAAGATAAATTAATCATTGATTAAAATCCCAGAAATCAATGTACAAATATTTTCCCTAATTTCTCTTTTTTCCTAACTTTTAAATTACAACAGATTCCAATTATCTGAAATACAAATATTAATCATCAAATTTTCATAAGTAGCAGGTGTTTTATCCACATCGGTATACCTCAAAAATGTAGAATCTGTTGTATCTGTCTTCCTAATTTTTCAGCTACCTCCTTCCCTCTTCCTTCTTCCTTCTTCCTTCAAACTTTCCACTTAGAAAAATCTTGACAAAACTGAGCAGAAGATAATAAATGAATAGATGAATATTCAACTACAGAATCTCGTTCTTTCTGAGTATTATAACCCCAGTCTGCCAAAAATAATTCTACCTCTTTTAAATCCCGTTGTTTTTGCACCGATAGCAAAGTTTTCAACCTATCTTCAACAAACCAAATAACTGCATCTTCACCTAATTTTGATAATAAAATTCTCAAACTTTCATACTTCGGACGTTTACACTCCTTACCAATAATATCTCCTGCCGGTAAATTAATACCCTGCTTTTGCAACAGAGAACGCACAAACCTTCCCTCCTTAGTTGTCACAATCACAAATTTCACCTCTGATAGCATCAACTCCTTTACCTTTTCCACAACCCCTGGATAAAAATCGTGCAAACACAACCATCCTTCCAAATCATTTCCTATCCATTCATCCCTTGTACGATCTAAACAAACACCTATTTTTGCCTTATCTAAATTTTCTTCCATAACAATTTTTGCAGCGATCGCTTGCCATTCCTGAAAAATACTTTCCTCCTCAATACCTAATATTATCGCTCGAATCAAAACAGGCATTTCCCAACCTATTTCAATCACAGGTCGTAAGCGATAAAATTTTTCTGCTAAATCATTATTAGGCATTTCATCCGATGGTTGCCAAAATTGACAGTAAGTGCGCCAAGCTGTTTGAAAATATTCAATCAACCCATTGCATAAAACGCCATCAAAGTCAAGAGCTAAAAGACTAGGAATTTTTATTGACATAGTTATTTCAGTTATCAGTTATCAGTTAACAGTTTAAACAGCTATCTTTAAAAAATCAGGACTTATGCAGATGTACTACTTACTATATATAGAGTTTTTTAACTATTGCGTATAGAGTTTTAAGCACTACATCTAGGGTCGCTGCCTAAGTCCTGAAATTATGGCAATCTCCCATCGTAGTGGTGAATATATCAGGACTTACGCAAAGCTACTATAATATAGAGTTTTTTAACTATTGCATATGGAGTTTTAAGCACTATATCTAGGATCGCTGCCTAAGTCCTGATATAGTAAGTTCTGCAATTTCTTCCCACACTCCCCACACTCCCCACACTCCACACACTCCCTCAAACCTAGGGACGTTGCATTTTTGCAAAAAATTATGATTTTCTCTTCATGTATGGTTAGAATAGCTACAGGTTTATTAAAATTTAAGAATTTTATTGATCAGAAGGCCAAAAAGCTAAAAGCTAGTAATTCTGATTATTTATGTAAGATAAACCAATTTGAATGATAAAGATGTAAAATTATGACCACTAATAAAACTACGACAGAAAGTAACAAAACTACTGATACAAGCAGTAAAACTGCAACTCAAAGTAGTCAACCAACAAAATTAGACCAAGGTTCTCAACAACGCACCACTTTACAAGTAGAGACCAAACCAGCACAAGATACTAAAGAGTCTGGAAAATTAGCCTTACCAGGAAACCGTCCTATTGGCACAATTAATCTTAAATATACTCGCACAATTTCTAATCGTCCGATAGTTTCAACTGGCCTTAAAGTTGACCATACAATTTCTGCTTCTGGTATTCGTCCAGTAGCAGTTAGTGGTTTAGAAGTTCAAAGTACAATTACTGCTTCTGGAGTTCGTCCCATTGGCACTAATCATCTAGAAGTTACTCAAACTTTGATGAATCGCCCTGTTGCTTCTAATCAGATTGATAGTGAAGGTTTGATGGGTTTTATAGATTAGAATTTAATAATTAATAATTAATAATTAATAATTAATAATTAATAATTAATAATTAATAATTACCTCTTCTTTATAAGAGGAGGATTAACTAGAAGAATTTTTTTCTTTTGGAGAGGTTTGATACCTGATTTTTTTGGGTAAGCATTCAGCTATTAGCTCTGAGCAGTATAACTCGGCTTTTTGGTAATATTAAACTTTTGCTGAACAAAGCAAAATTAGTAACTAATTGCTAATAGCTGACACTTTATCTATGTTTTTTTTCAAAACTATCAGATGTTTTCTGGATGATTTAAATTCCAATACTTTATATTAGTAATAGCTTGACATTAAGATTTACAGTTATGATTAATTATTTTACGAAATTTAATCCGTATCAATCAAAAAAATTCTATATCATAATACTATTGTTTATAGTTATTACAATTACTGGTTGTACTTCTAACGCTCAATCAACAAATAATCAAATCAAACCAGAATTAGAACAACAAGTTCTACAGATTATTCGTGATAATCCAGAAGTAATTATTGAATCAGTACAAGCTTATCAACAACAACAACAGCAAGAAAGACAAGCTAGCCAAAAAGAAATTTTACAACAGTTTAAAAATAATCCTCAAGCACAAATTAGTGATTCTCCAACTCTTGGTTCTACCGCTCAAAAAATAGTCTTATATGAGTTCTCTGATTTTCAATGTCCTTTCTGTGCTAAAGCACAGGGAAATATCAAACAATTTATGGATAAGCATCAAGATAGAGTTACTTTAGTATTTAAACACCTACCTTTAGCAAGAATTCATTCCCAAGCTATTCCAGCAGCAAAAGCATCTTGGGCAGCTCAACAACAAGGCAAATTTTGGGAATATCACGATGCTTTATTTGCACAACAAAATAGATTGGGAGAAGAATTATATGTAGAAGTTGCTAATAATTTGGGTTTAAATATAGACAAATTTAATAGCGATCGCCAATCTGAAAAAGCAACTACTGCTATTGAAACAGATATTAAATTAGCTCAAGAAATTGGTGTTTCTGGTACACCATTTTTTATTCTGAATGGAGAAACTTTTTCTGGTGCAGTAAAATTGTCTCAGATGGAAGAAACTTTAGCTAAAGTTGTTGAATAGGGAGTAAGGAGTAGGGAGCAGGAAAGAAGTAGGAAGTAAAGAAGGAAGACTATACTGGTCTAGTAGTTCTAGATATATATATCAATCCGCGCATAGGTTGCCACAAATCAGAAAGTAGATAAAAAAACTGATTTATCCGGAACCGTAACTCTTACCTATTCACTATTCCCTAAAAGCAGTAGCATTTTTATCCACAAATAAAATAGGATTGCTATAGTCATTTTAAATAAGAGCAAAACATTTATTTAGCTGAAACTGTTTGATAGTAAGAAATCCTTGTCTAAGTCTAAACTAAAATGACTATAATTTTAGGATAAAAACCGCTTGTTTGTGCAGGATAAACTAGCAAAAGTCAGTCTAAACAAAAAAAGCTTTATATTTCCTTTTAAACAGCTACCCATATCATTTCTCATTTTCTTATCAACTTCATAACTTCATAACTTCTTCCTTCTTTCTTACTCAAAAAAATTAAAAATGGATTGTATAACCCATTTTTAATTAAAATAAATAACTTTTTTTTAAACAGTATTATTTTGTTATTAAGCAGTAACTAACTCAGGTTCAGGAACAGGACGCTTACTATTACGAATACCACTAATTGCCTCTGCATAATCATCAGCTTTAAACACCGCAGAACCTGCAACAATAGCATTAGCACCAGCTTCTAATACCTGCCAAGTGTTATTAGTTTTAAGACCACCGTCAACTTCAATCCAAGGATCGAGTCCCCGCTCATCGCACATTTGACGGAGCTTACGAATTTTAGATACTACCCCAGGAATAAAACTCTGACCGCCAAAACCAGGGTTAACACTCATAATTAATACTAAGTCACATAAATCTAGAACATATTCAATTAATTCTAGTGGTGTAGAAGGATTAAGAACTACACCTGCTTGCTTACCCAACTCCTTAATTTGGCCTAGAGTTCGGTGTAAATGAGGAGAAGCATTATGTTCAGCATGAACAGAAATAATGTCAGCACCTGCATTAGCAAAATCTGCAACATACTTCTCTGGTTCCACAATCATTAAGTGGACATCCAGAGGTTTTTTAGTAACAGGACGTAATGCTTTAACAATTAATGGACCAATAGTAATATTAGGTACAAAACGGCCATCCATTACATCAACATGAATCCAGTCAGCACCAGCTTGGTCTACAGCTCGAACTTCGTCTCCCAGACGACTAAAATCTGCTGATAATATAGATGGGGCAATAACAACAGATTTCTTCTTACCATTTGTCATAAACTTAAATTTTCTCCTAACTTATTCTCAGTTACCGGAAATTTTAACACTAATTTAATTATTTATTATCATAATTTTGTAGATGGAGAAGTTATGGTTGAGTTTTTAGGTTTTAATTTAGGGACTTTACATACAATTTCTGGTTTGGTTTCCAAATCCTAGCTTAAGAGAAGGTTTGGACACCAAACCCCTACAGTTTTTCTAACAAATCATTTAGGATTGCTATATGTCTGAGTAATTTGAGGAAACACTATATAAAAATTAAGATATCATTAAGTAGTTATAGAAAATTAATTTCCTAGTTGAGAGAGGGAAAAAGGAACAGAGAATCAATAGAATATGTAATTAATTTTGCATAAGCACTTAGTTGAATAAAAAAATATTTTTTTTACTAATGGAAAAATAGATAATATAGCAGTAATATTTGAGTTGATTATTCTGATGTAGCAAATAAGTTGTGGCACATTTCAAATGCAAATTACTTATTGAACTAAAAAATTACATGATAACTTAAATGCCTTTTCCTGTTTTCTTTACCATTTCCAAGATAAGTGTATATTAGATATCTCTAATAATCAAAAGTAAAATCAATTATTCTATTTAGCAAAAAGAAAAGGTAATTAATTATTAATTATTAATTATTAACTATTGAATAATAACCCAAATAATTGAAATATGAAAAATATTGAGCAACTTAAAAATTCCCAAATTAATCGTCAAGAACTATTTTTATTAGTAACTCCAATATTAGGTTTTTTCCCGGCAGTATGGATTTTGCTTCGCCAAAAGGCTAGTATCCAACATAGAGCAGTAAGCCGATTAATTGTAACTCTAACCTCAATTTGGTTGTTAGGAAATATTTTGTTGCAATTAGGCACTAAAATAGGGGAATCTGGAACCATCACCTTGTTGTTTGTAAATAGCCTACTTACTACTAGCTATTTCATAATTAGTTTTGGACTAATGGTTCGGGTTTGGAAAAGACAACCCTTATGGCTACCAGGAATTAGTCAAATAGCAGAAAAAATGGTAGGTAAACATTTATAGTAATCAGTGCATAACTTGTGACCAATCAAAAAGTAAATAAAAAATTAAAACTCTTACCTGTTCTTCCCTAAAAGCCATGAAATTCTGTACAGGAATTAAATAGGATTACTATATGATTATTTCAGATTCTATTAAACTCAGAAATGACGCAAAAACTAGGTTTATGAACTAAAATTTGCCAAAGCGTTAAATTAGAGTGATCAACCCAGTTTTTTGGTGGGATTGCATAATTTATAAAAGTTTTGAAAATTTCAATAAATTGAAATTTTCAACAAAATTTATCCGACAAAAAACTCTATTTTAATATTTTCGTGTGTGAGGAAACCAGTGTCTGCTAATAAATTTTTAAATTCAACTGCAAGTGAAAATTCAGTAACAGAAAACCATCAAAAACAACTTCCCAAATTTCGTCCGGGACGTTGGTTTGGTTTGGGTTTAGGTTTAGTTGGAGTGGCGACAATATCTGCTACGGCAGGCGCTCTACTAGCATTATCTCTTTCTAGCACTCCACTAATGCAACAAAGCCTATCTCCAGAAGATGCAGCAGTCTTTTCTAAAAAAGACTTGGCCAACAGTAATATGCGGTTGCCAGAGTTAACTCGGCCTGTCAATATATTGTTGTTAGGAATTAAAGTATTAACATCAGATTTAGAAGAATATCCCCAAGATGAAGAGCTAGGATATCATGCTCTAGTTAATTCTTTTAAAGGATTATCTGATACAATGCTTTTAGTGAGGTTTGACCCTAAAAATCAGAAATTAACTTTACTTTCTATTCCCAGAGATACTCGAACTTATGTAGAAGATCGAGGCTTAACCAAGATTAACTCAGCCAACCATTATGGTGGACCAGCGACCAGCGCCAAAGCTGTGAGTGAACTTCTTGGTGGAGTAGGCATTGACCGCTATGTACGAGTTAATGTGCAAGGTGTAGAAAAATTGATAGATGCTCTTGGTGGTGTCAGAGTAAATGTACCTGCAGACATGAAGTATCAAGATGATAGTCAACACCTCTATATCGATCTTAAAGCAGGGGAACAACACCTCAATGGAGATCAAGCTCTACAATTTTTGAGATTTCGCTATGATAATCTAGGAGATATTGGGCGAGTGCAACGGCAGCAACTTTTGATGCGATCTTTTGTAGAACAGTCGGTTAATTTGAAAACTCTATCCCGACTGCCAAAAATTCTTTCTGTCATTCAGTCTCATGTTGATACAAATTTGAGTGTAGAAGAATTAGTCGCTTTGATGAATTTTGCTGCTAAGGTTGATAGACAAAATGTACAAATGTTGATGGTACCTGGTGAGTTTAGCGACCCTAAAGAATTTAAGGCTAGTTATTGGTTGCCTGACTTGAGGAGCTTAGATGATATGGTTGCTAAACATTTTGACTTTGGTTATCAACGTTTGGAACCGGAAAATTTAGATTATGGTATGAGGGTGGCAATTCAAGATAGCACTGATAATTGGGAAACTGTCGATCAGTTAGTTAGAAACCTCAATGATGCTGGTTATTGGAATGTTCGAGTTTCTAAACCCTGGACAACACCTTTACAGGTAACTAGAATTGTTGCTCAAAAAGGAGATATTACATTAGCAAAGGCAGTTCAAAAGTCTCTGGGTTTTGGAGAAGTTTTTGTGGAAAGTACGGGAGCTTTGAGGTCAGATGTAACTATTCAATTAGGACAAGATTCGTTGACAATCAAAAATGAGTCTCAAAATTTAGGAAATTGGTAAAAACGCTAATGGGGAGTAGTGGACTGACACAACTTAAATGATGCGTTACTTTTGGGTTGTGGGTAGAGAAGGAAGACAAGGTAGACAAGGTAGAGAAGGAAGACAAGGTAGACAAGGTAGAGAAGGAAGACAAGGTAGACAAGGTAGACAAGGTAGACAAGGTAGACAAGGTAGACAAGGTAGACAAGGTAGACAAGGTAGACAAGGTAGACAAGGTAGAC
>NZ_JAYKGW010000101.1:0-11924 GCF_035285525.1 Okeania sp.
AGAACAACTGAAACAAGTAATCTGCGATCGCTGTTGTCAGCTAGTCAAACAACCAGAAATATTGCGGGCGATCACTCAATTCCACTGGTGGCCGTCAACCATTATTTGCAATGTCTAATTAACCGGACTCTATATCAAAAGCAGGAAAGGGGTTGGGGAAGAGGTCTTCGCTTTTTGGTCACTTCTAATCCACCATTTTAGTCTTGACAGGCCACAACTCATAAGACTTACCACGGACTACCAATCATTGTAAAACTTGCCCAATAATAAGGATGAGATAAATCTTCTGTTTGTAAACGAACCGCTAAAGTTTCTAATACCAAATCATCTCCACGAGTAGAGTAGAGCAAACCTTTTTCCACCGCCACATTCCCCCGCAACAAAGCTAACTGCGCCTTCCTCAAAGCTTCTGCTTTAATTGAACTAGACCTCAAATTACGGTAAAACTCAATCATTAACCTCAAAGTTCCCACATCGCTCACTTGCCACAAACTTGCTAAAGCAGATTTAACTCCAGCTTGATGAGCTAACCCGGCAAATCCCATTTCAGTTTCCCAAATATTTCCCAAACCAGTTTCACAAGCACTCAAAACCAATAACTCTACCTGGGGTTGTTTATACCACTCTAAATTGCGGAGTTCTTTCAGAGGTAATTTTCGATCCCAAAACTGAATATAGGGAGAATTTTCCGCAGAGAAATTAGCATGAGTAGCTATGTGCATAATTTTAAATTTTTCTTGGTTACGCATTTTTTGCAGATTCTCTAGAGTAAAAGATTGATTAAGTAAAGCTTCTCCCCTCCATAATCTCTCTGTAATAGTGAAAACTTCAGTTGGCACACTAGGTAGAGTCGGTTTGTCTACAAATTCGGACATTCCCATTGCCAGAACTTCTGCATTTTCGAGACTTTGATAACTAGCATTAGTCAAACTCAAACTGGGAATGAGACTAAAATTATAATTCTCAATCAAGAATTTTTCTCCGTCATACAAAGCTGCTAAAGGAATTGAGCGCAACTCTTCATCTAGATAAAATAAGAGAGTATTGATGCCAGCTTTTTTTAAGTCAGTTTCCAGAGGGGTAATTAACCACTGATATAGTTGGCGAGCTGCCGGCCATCCTGTAGTTCTGGGGTCGCTCACTTCCATATAAAATTCTTTGGCAACTCGACGGAGTTTCTTTGCTTCTACTTTTGGCATACTTTTGACAATTGGTTTGCGGTCTGGCAAAACCAACATTAAAGTTAATCCGCTAGTAAAATTCTCTAGTTCGATACCTTCAATTTGTTCAGTCAATTTATTGGGATGAGTAATTACATAAATTGCAGCAGGTTTTTGTTTTGTTTGCTTCTCAATTTCTGTAAAAGTTTCTCGAATACTAGCTTCGGTTAAAATTTGCTCAGTTGGAAGTTCAGTATTAGTAGATGAGAGAGAATAAACAACTGGAGAATTAGTTATTAAGTCTAAGTTGGTTTCACTAATTGGGATTTCTTCTTCAACAGAAAAAGTTTTGATTTCCAGAACATTAGATTTATCTGATTTTTCGGGAACCGTAAAGTTATGTTCTCTAGATGAAAAAGTTTCTGACTCAAAGCTAGAACTTTCCAATGTGGAAATTTCATTCTGCTTTTTTGTTCTTTCTGAGTGATGACCAGAGTGTTTGCTTTCAGGAGGAATGAACTCTGTTTCTGGAATATTAGTTCTGATCTGAAACTGATTCTGAGACTTTTTGTTTTTGAAGGAGAAAGGTTGTTGGAATAAAACAGATTGAGAAGTATCAATAACTTTTGTCGACTCCTGGGATAAAGTTTCTCCTGAAAGAGGAGATGAAAAGAAAACTCTATCTCTATCATTCTTGTGATGAGGTTTCACTGTTTCATAACCAATTCTACCGAATTGTAAATTATTTGAATTGGTAAGTTGAATTGTTCCATTTTCTGCAACTTGAACATTTGTAGCACTTGCTTGAGTTTCACCTGTGAGCATTTCTGGCAAAGCTACAGTGGGTAAGTCAGGATTTTCAACAATTGTTTGAGTTGGTACTTCTAAATTTAAAAGATTTCCATTTTGCCGAATCTCAACCCAACCATTTTCCGGTGCCATGACAATATCAACATTACCATTAGGAGCATCAAGCATTCCTAAATTTACAACATCGTTTCCTACTAATCCAATACTTTGTCCGTCTCTAACTTTTAAATTTCCTTGATTGATAATTGTGCCTGATGTTCGTGAAAAAACAAATCCACTAGGAGAACCTACTAATTCTGAGTAGTTGTTTCGTGCAAAAACATCAAAACGAGAAGAAGGAAAGCCATTCATACTATTTCCCATCTCAATAGCAGTTGACGTTGTAGTGAAAAATGAACCAGGTACATCTAAACGAGCATTAGAACCAAAAATTATTCCCGCAGGATTCATCAAAAATAAATTAGCATTACTTCCACTCACCCGAATCATCCCATCAATCTGAGAAATATTTCCTCCCCTAATCCCTGTCAAAATATTTTGTGTTTCTGGAGTAGAAATAAAATTAACTGTTTGCCTAGTATTCACATTAAATTGTTCAAAACTGTGGAATAAATTAGCTCCATTTGCCGAACGACTTCCTCCCTGAATATCGACAGTTTGTGAATTTGAAGTTTGATTCGTAGGCATGACAACAGTTCCCGTTCCATCAGATGCCGGAATAATTTGAGCAAAAGTCATTAACGGGGAAACTAAAATAGTGACTCCAATTAGAGGAGCTATTTTTAATAATTGATTCATAGGATCATAGGCAAAACTAAAATTACCATTAGCTTTACATTTTACAATTTGACATACTCCTGACATTCTCCCGTAGGGAGAGGGCGGGATTCTTCAGCCAGGGAAACCCTGACCGCTGCGCATGACAGAGGTGATGTCCTCCCCCTGTGTTGATAATAATCCGATTTTTTGTATTAGAAGGGCTGAGTTATAGTCCCTATCTAGCTCTTGACCACATTTAGGCCATGAATGCCAGTGCTGTGACAAGCTTTTAGAAACTTTCTTCAAACATTCCCAACAATATTGAGATGTACCTTTTGGGTCTACGCGCGATAATTTTCTTACCTAACTTCCAGCCAACATACTCTAATACTTGAATAAACTGGCCAAATGCTGCATCTTGTCAAGACTTATTTAAGCCTGACTTACCTGATTGACCATTAGGTAGAAACTGACCATTTTCTCCTAATTTAGCTTTGCAGCACCGAAGTAAGTTTTTGATATGTAAGTCTTCCAGGAATATTGCACTTACGTCTGAAAACAGATGATAAGCCAGTTTAAATTGCCAATCCAAACGCTGTCTGGCTATTAATTGATGCAGTTTAGCTATTTTACGTTTAAGAATTTTCCCAGGTTTAGAATGTTTGTTTTTTTTAGATAATCTTACCTGAAGTTTAGATAATCTATCTTGAGAGAACCTAAAAAACTTAGGTGCTTCTATAAACTCGCCATCACTGGTCACAAATAATCCCAAGTCAATACCTTTTGAGTTTTTTAAAGTGGGTTGAATTTCTAACAGGCACAGTTTTATCTTCTATCGTGAAGCTAATGTACCACCCGTCAACTTCACGAATAACACTACCTGTCTTGACTTTGAAACCTCCTGGTATTGAGCGATTATACACAAAAGGAACCAAACCAATCTTTGGTAAGTTTACACAATACCGACCATTAGCATTTTTGACAATACTAGAGTTTGATAACTGGGGATAACTAAAAGAATTATAATAATGTTTACCTTTGAATTTAAGTTTACCAGTGGTTTTACCATCTCGATGGGGTTTGGTAAAGTTATCCATCGTAGTTTGTACACGTTGAATAACATCTTGCAAGACCTGGGAGTGGATATTCTTATACTCAGGGAATAGTTTTTTTGTTTGTGCTAGGTCTGCTAACTGTACTGTTTCCCAAGCTACATAACCATTTATGATGTTAGGATGCTTGTCACCTTTTTTCGTTACTGATATTGCCGTTATCATCTTTCTTTCTGCCATCCCGTGTTTGTGTTCTAAACTCTGGGATATTTTGATAAATTCGTTCTACTGGTACTACTGAAACATTAAGTGGACAAGCGTTTACTCGTGTACGGGTTGCTTCAAACCAATTCAACCTTTGAGCTAAACGATAATTATACTGCTTCCTGGCCATTTATAACCAATTAGATATAATCACCGGTTGCTTTTAATGTGGTTTTAACTTGTACTTGTATTTCAATAGCATAGAGAATCGACCTCTTCAACTATACGTCTGTTATTATAATAATTACTGTAGATATAATTGTCAACAACCATAACAGAATAATGGTGTTAGTATCTAAGTTCTAAAATAAGTATATAGAAAATCAGGATGAACCACACAAATAAGGCCCAGCTTTCCCATACGACCCTCCCCTACAGGAGAACGCGGGACTTCCCGCCGGGGTAGTCAAACCTATATCTATTCTTCTCCCAACTGTTCCTGCAATTTTTCCAGTGATAATTTCAACTCATCTCTCTGTTGAAATTCCCCCAATTTTTCATACTTATTAAAAGCTAATTTTAACCAACGAATCGCTTCCTCTTTACTACCTAAATTTGCATAAACTTTCCCTAAAGCCGCCTCAATTTTTGCTTTTCCTCCAACATCATCAATTCCGATTAATTTAACTGATTTTAAATAGTAATCTTTAGCTGACTTAAGTAATTGAATTTTTTGATATATTTCACCCAACATTTGATAAATAGCTGCCGTATAATTTCCTGACTCAATAAAAGATTCTAAAATAGCGATCGCCTCTAAATTCAAACCATTTTTTTGATAAAGTTCAGCCATACTTAGTACCATTGCTTCACCCTCTAAATTTTGAGTAAGTTCCTGACTTTTTGCCAAAATTTCTTCTTGTTGAGATTTTGAAATTAGAGCAAATCCCATTCCCAAATAATCTTGTTTAGAAAAAGGGGATTTTTCATCAAGGGAAGAAACCTCAGTATCAGCATGAACAATTACTGTATATCGGATACCTGTTTTTAAAGGAATTTCTCCTGAATAAACCACTTTATTTTCACTAACTTCTGTTTCCCAAATATATTCTGACGGACTTTTAATTATAACAGTATAACGAGTTGCATTTGCCACAGCATTCCAGCGGAAAATTAAAGGTTTATCTGGTAATAAAAAAGTGTGACGGGGACTAATAAGATAGGGAATATTTTCAGTAATTGTTACTTGATTAATTCCACGAGTAACATCAAGGGGAACGCATCCATCTGGAGTTTTTACACATTGGGATTTAGCTTGTAAACAGCCATCCATTGTTTGAGATATTTTATTTTTTGGCAAATTCCAAGTTTTCCAATTGGTGTAACAAATTGCCATTAAATTTGCTTGAGATGTAAGTTTAATTTTATCTTCTGCATACAGTTCTGTTCCGACAAAAGCTGGATAATATTCTGACCAGTTATGACGTTTTAAAAATACTTTTCCATCTACTTTAATAATTCTTCCAACTGGAGATTGATTAGTTTGAGTAATAGCATTAACTGGTGGAATTATAAAATGATTTAGTAAATTAATCATCTGCTTTATTGGAGTAAAATTTAAAAGAATTAATAGAGCTAAAAATGTATAATTTTTCATAGTTTATTTCCATTATTATTTATAAATTTTGGTAGATTATATGTAGTTATTTAATGACTCGTTATTAATTACTGATTCTGATACTTGAAAATATTTTTATGCAGGCCGGAAAGCCCACACTTATATACCTCACCCTTGGTGAAATATGCCGTAAATTTATCATTCAATTATCTGCTTGACTATAGTAAAACATAAAATAAATAATCAAACCAAAAGTTTCTGAATTTTTATAGTTTATTGCTATTTATATTTATAAATTTTAGTAGATATTATCTAGGTATTAAATTACTAATTACTAATTCTGATACTGGAGATTGATTAGCTTGAGTAATAAAGTTAGCTGGTATAAATCTCACATACAGCAGATTCCAAGTAGATGAAATACAGATATTAATAATTAAATGTTTTTACTCCTGGCCGAAAAGCACCCATCGGTGTACTTCACCCCTGGTTCAATATGCTGTAAGCTCATCATTGAATTATCTGCTTAACTACAGTTAAAAATAAAAGAAATAATAAAGTAAAAAAAATCATACTTTTTATAGTTTATTGCCATTTGTATTTGTAAAATTTAGTAGATATTATCTAGGTATTAAATTACTAATTACTAATTCTGATACTGGAGATTGATTAACTTGAGTAATAAAGTTATCTGGTATAAATCTCACATACATTAGATACAGCAGATTCCAAGTAGATGAAATACAGATATTAATAATTAAATGTTTTTACTCCTGGCCGGAAAGCCCTGTGCGGGTGTACCTAAAGTCTCGTTAAATCTGCTGTAAATTTATCAGTAAATTATCTGCTTAACTACAGTTAAAAATAAAAGAAATAATAAAGCCAAAAATTTCTGAATTTTCATAGTTTATTTCCATTGGTATTTTTTAACTTTAGTAGATGGTATTTTTTCATTCCTCTCCAATAAATTAATAAGCATTTCCTGGGTCATGCTGCGCAAACGGCTAAGAGCTATTAGACATCTTGGATAATCAAAAATCAAATCAATTCTGGAATATAAATTATCAATTATTTTCCTAGACCGAAGGGGTTAGGGGTTGGTTCCCTACTCCCTACTCCCTACTCCCTTTTTAAACTTTGTCGAATTAAATTTTTCCAAGTATTAGTTTCAGGATTTTGAGTAGACTGAATATCTATACAATTTTGTCTGGCTTGGTTTAAATTATCCTTATCTGTAGGAACTTCCTCCAATACTTGTGCTAATAAACATTGTGCTGGAGCATTTTCAAAATTTAATTTAACTGCTGTTTCTAGATGATATTTTGCTTGAAAATAATTTAATTTCTGAAAATAAGCCCAACCTAAATTTTTATGTAAATTTGATTCTATTCTTTGAGTAAAATTATCAGGATATTTTTGCCGTATTTCAGAAATAACTTGTAAACCCAGAGTCAGATTTTTAATTGCTATTTCACTATCTCCATCCAACCAAATTTGGAGACGGGATAAATTATTAATTGCTGCGATTTTTACATAATTATTATTTCGGTAAATCGCAGAATCTATAGCCTGTTGATATTCAGTTTTAGCACAACCAAAATCTTGTCTAGTTTCACAAATCAAACCTAACTGTATATAAGAAGCTGCATTTTCAGGATTAAACTTTAAGGCAAGTTTATAATAAAATTCAGCTTGACCTAAATTACTATCTTGATAATATTCAAATCCAATATTAGTCAGTTTTTTGTCAATAGTTGGAAAAATATAATTTTGGATGAAAAGAGGAATTTTTGGTAAAATTAAACCTAATCCCATAAATCCCATTAACATGAAAAATAGAAACTGCAAATAAACCTTAACCTCTATTGGTGATTTAATCTGTGTGGCAATTTTTTCTGATAATTCTTGAGATTTTTTGAGAATAAATCTTGTATGTTTAGGTCGCCTTTGTGGAACAGGATTCATTAACTCATCAATAAAATCAGCCACTAAAGGTGAAATATGAAAAGCACAATTTCTCCAGATAATTTTCCCAGTTTTTCTATCAGTTGGAAAATTCATGGGAGACTGACCTGTTATTAAATGAACAAAAGTTCGACCTAATGCAAAAAAATCAGATTGTAAGACAGCTTCTCCAGTCATTTGTTCTGGTGCAGAATATCCTAAAGAACCAATTTTTGTTCTTCCCCAATCTCCTACTCCAATAGTACCAAAATCAATTACGGTTAATTGCCCGTTTGGTCTTAAAATTAAATTAGAAGGTTTTAAATCTCGATGAAGTAAGTTTTGACTATGCAGCATATCTAAAATTTCGGTAATTTGTTTTAACCAATCTAATACTTCATCTTGATAAATTTTCCCATGATTAATTAACCACTCCTCTAAATTTTCTCCTTCAACTTTTTCCATCACTAAACAATGGAGTTGTTTAGAACTTTTATTAAGTGAAACAGTAAAATAACCATCCGGTTCAACTCTAGGAATCCCAGGATGACGCAACCACATTAACGTCCTTGCTTCCTGTTTAAAAAGTCGAACTAAATCAGGATTATTGTCATATTTCAAAACTTTTAAAACTTTCAAACTTCCCCAATTTTCTAAATCAGTTCCCCAATCTTCTACTTCAAAAATTTCTGTAGGATGTGCAGGTTGTGGTTGTCGCAAAGGTCGAATAATTCGATAGCGATTTTCAATCAACAATGTATTACCGCAAGCTTGACAAAAATCAAGCTCTTCTGGATTTTGACGATTATGATTATTACATTGAGGATTGATACAGTAATTCATAATTTAGGGAGTAGGGAGTAGAAATTAGGATATTTTTTTCTTTCTGGTTTTGATTAAATAAGGAATACAAAGAGCAATTTTTTTCCTGCTACTAATTACTTGCCTAATTTAGAGTTAATTAATTTTTTACTTATTCAAATTTTTTATTAGTTCTACCTCTCTCTATTGAAAGTTCAAGTAAATCTGAATTTCCTTTTTATCGGGAGTAGGAAATAGAAATTAGGGAGTAAAAATTAGCGAGTAGAAATTAGGGTAAGTTTTTTACTTTCTGATTGTGATTAGATAAGGAATACAAAGAACAATTTTTTTCATACTACTAATTACTTTTCCAATTAAAGTTGATTTATCTTTTACTTATCAAAATTCATTATGACCTTCTACCTCTCTCTATTAAAAGTTCAAGTAAATCTGAATCTTCTTTCACCCAAAACTTTTCTTTTTTTGGAAAAAATTCTTCGGGATATTCAGTAACAAAGTCAATAAATTCTCCTGTCCAACCATCAGGAATATAGCGCTCCATGGGAATACCTTCAGGATAACAAGCCGCCACTTTGTAATTGTCAAAATCTACAAACATAATGGGGAATAAATCTTTTACATCCCACCAACTTCTTGCTGAAGTATAGCCCTTTGCTACCTCCATACTTAGTAAATCTTTATCTATCTCAAAATCTGACATACAATCAAGAAACTTTCGAGCAGTTTTTTCATTTACTATACGAATTCCAAATCTATCGGAGTCTTGAGACTCTGGTACTATGTGACCATAACTTATAAATTCATCACGTCGCTTATTCATATTAAGTACCCATAACTCTCTGTCACTTCGATACCAATGAAATTTACCTTGATAACGAGCAACTATTACAACCAGTTCAACTTCTAAATCACTCATTTTGTTATTATTCTATTTGATAATTTTTACAAAATATTTGATAGAAAATAAACTTCTTAAAGCCATTAATAACAGATAACAGAAGAAGATTTGCACAATATAAAGAAAGAACATTTTTATTATCCTAAACAAGTCTAATTAATAGAAAAGAGGGAGGAGAGAGGAGGGGATTAGATAATTAATAATGAATAATTACCACGATTTTTTTCTAAAGATAAAAAAGGATAGATATCAAGAAAAGGAGAAGTGTACCTCACTAAACTAAGGTGGAATATTCTCTAATTTTACTGTCTGGCAAAATCTAGTTCTTCCTTACTAATCAATAATTAATAATTAATCTATAGCTTTCTGTTCCTTCTTCCTTCTTCCTTCTTCTTTATTGAATTGCATTAATAATATTTTCCAAATTTTGAGTCATATATTCACCCTCAAAAAACTGTTCTTGTAAATTTTCTAAACATTCTTCTAAACGTTTAA
Organism: Okeania sp.; assembly: GCF_035285525.1. GTDB lineage: Bacteria > Cyanobacteriota > Cyanobacteriia > Cyanobacteriales > Microcoleaceae > Trichodesmium. Next base: position 9,763 of record NZ_JAYKGW010000101.1, read on the forward strand.
TTGCTAAATTTAAACCTCTAGTATTAGTAAATAATTTCGACCTTAGTCGGTTCATAACTAAACTCAAAATAGAATAATGTTTTTTACCATTCCCAGAAATTTCCAGAGGATAAAGTTTCAATAAACGAACTCCTTCCAAATCTTGATTTTTAATCAATCCCACTAACTCTTCATGCACCTGAAAAACAAACTGTTCAATCACATATTTCATCACCACAGGTTGAAGACTAAAATAAACTTGACCCTTTTTCTGGCTCTTTTCAATCAGCGAACGTCGCCCCAGAGAACCAACCGTTTCTAATAATTCAGATGCTGATAAAGGTAATAAAATTTTTTCTTGTAATTGAGATAATTTTATCGGTTGTTGCTCAATAGCCAACCAATACATAACTTCCTTCTCAGCTACAGATAATCTTTGAAAAGGTTGATCCAGTAAAGAGCGAACATCTCCCATAAAAAGCGTATTTTTAATAAAATCTCCCACCTCACCCGCATACAATTCTTGAACCATTGCCGAGATAATCTTGACAGCCAAAGGATTACAACTATAACGTTCTATCAAACTCACCCAATCTTGACTAGCAACAAATCCTCGTTCCTCCAAAATTTTCTGGCAAACTTCCTCAGAACCAACCACTTGTAACGAGCGAACCTTTTGCCCTTCCAACCGACCTAAATCTTTCAACTTCTCAGAACTTACCAAAACCAAACAACTTTGATGAGACTCTGAAGCAATCCGTTGAATGAATTTTCCATAGTCTCCAAAACCATCACCATAGTAACCTGCTAAATTCTGAGAACTTAAAATCATCTCCATATCATCAAGAATTAACAAACAACGATGGTTCCGTAAAATTTCCATCATTTTAGAAATTCCTGTTTCAACCTCCTCAAAATTTTCTGAAGGTTGAGGGGATAAAAATTCGATAAAATTGGTCAAAAGAGAACCAAGTGGTATTGCCTGAGCTAGCGATCGCCAAATCACAAAATCAAATTTATCTACATTTTGTTTAGCAAATTTCACCGCCAGGGTAGTTTTTCCCATTCCCCCCATTCCTAATAGAGCGACTAACCGACAGTTATCGGTTAAAACCCATTGATTTAACTGAGACAATTCTTCAACTCGCCCATAAAACGTTTCCACATCTGGAGCAGCATTCCAATCTTGGTGAGACATTAAGTCAAAAGTTTGAGGTGCAGCACTCTGGGGTGAAAATTCTTCAGATTTACTTTGCTCCTGATACAAAGCCACCAATAATTGCTGTAACTTAGCCATTTTTCCCGGTCCTTTACCAGAAATTTGAAACTTACGATAAGTTTCACCCAAACGTTTACGAACCGTTTCTGGTTTAAGTTTTAATTCTGTGGCAATTGTGGTAATCGACTCTCCTTCCAGTAAAGCCTTAAATAAGACTTCAAGTTCTATATCCGAGACACCATAACTACTTGCAACTTGTTTAAGAAAATTTTGAGGAATCAAGGTCATTTCAGTTATCAGTTATTAGTTATCAATACCTCCATATATATTTCGGCCATACTTTGCATCCCAAAATAGGAGTTATATTTATATCATACACCAATTTTAGTAATAAGTGAGATTTTTGGCAATGGAAATAGAAACTTATGTGATTAAAGGGGAAATAATGGTATTATACCTATTATTCCCTTATCCCTAGAAGACTACCTAGCAAAATTTGACTATCAACTATATAGTCCAATAATCTGCTCATAGGTAATCTGGCGCCGAGAAGGGAGTAGGTAGAGGAATTAGGTGAAGATACTATAACATAGGGTCAAAAAACTATATGGTTTTTAAACTCTATATATAGTAGATTTGCGTAAATCCTGATTAATACATAACTTAAATAACTTTCGAGATTCTAATTAAATGATTGCAGAAATTATATGTGTCGGAACAGAACTACTATTAGGAGATATCCTAAATAGTAACGCTCAATTTCTAGCCCAAGAACTAGCAAGATTAGGAATAGCCCATTACTATCAAAATGTAGTAGGAGATAATCCAGACAGAATCGTGCGACTCGTTGGCAGCTAAACCAGGAAACTGGGTATAAACGGCCGTTCCAAGTCAATACATGAGGGAAACCTCGACTTGTGAATAACTCTTATCTCCTTCGTGGTGAAATTCCACCGCCCTGTTG
>NZ_JAYKGW010000102.1:0-24277 GCF_035285525.1 Okeania sp.
CCTCCTAACTTTTTCACCAAAGGAATATAGCGAATAAATTGAATAGAATCTCCCAAACCTTGTTCCGTATAAACTAATAAAGTTTGACCAGAAAAATCTGAACCATCCCATACAGGTTGAGCAAAACTACGAGTTATATAATCTTCACGTTGGTAGCGCCATTCATATTCAGAAAATCCAGCTAAAAAGTCTCCTTGTTTCAAAAGAATATATCCTCTAGCAAAGTGAGCATTAATATGATTAGGATTTAACTCAAGACATTTTTCATAAAGAACTTTTGCTTCTATTAAATCACCTTCTTCTTTTACAATGTTACCCCAAGAATAATAAATCTCAGCATTATTTGGTTTAATCTCTAGAGATTTTTGAAACGAACTAATTGCTTCCCGAATATTGCCTTGAATTTTAAATATTAGACCTAAATTATGCCAAGCAGAAGCACCATTTGGTTTCAGTTCAATTGCTCTTTGATTATGAACTATCGCCAAATCGAGTTTATTTTGTTTTTTCAGAGCAATACCTAACCTTAAATGAGTTTTATAATTATCAGGGTTGAAGTTAATTGCTTTCTGATAATAAGCAATTTCTAAATCTATCTTCCCTGTTTTTTTAGCACAGGAACCAAGTATCTCAAATGCAGTAGCACAATCCGGTTTATATTGAAGAATAAAGTGACATATTTGTTCTGCTTCCTGACAGTTTTCCTCCTGATATTTTGCCAATGCTGTTGTTAGTAACTCCTGAGTTGTAAATGGTACTCCTGGTTTAATTATTGATGGATAATTTGTTTTCTGAAAAGTCAATAATTTAGATGATAAAGCATCAACAACTTTCCGACAAACCCCTTGCCAATCATCAAATTTACTTTGCCGAAATAACCTCATTGTCGGATACCAAGGACTATCTTCCCTATCTGTCAACCAACGCCATTCGGAATCAAAATTTAACATTACCCAAACAGGTTTACCCAATGCTCCTGCTAAGTGAGCAATAACCGTATCTATTGTTATTACTAAATCTAATTGTTTTATGACTCCTGCTGTATCAACTAAATCATTAAAATATGAACTTAAATTATGAATTTTAGTCTGAGATTTCAACCATTCCAAATCTTGGGGAGAAACTTCTTTTTGTAAAATATAAAAGCTAGCATTATCTACATTAAAAATAGATTCTAAATTTTTTATAGGGCAAGAACGTCTTTTGCTAGTCTTGATTTTGCTATTTGTTTCCCAGGTTATCCCTATTTTGAAACTATTTGCACTTCCTGGTAGTTCAAATTTTTTTGATTCTGGTACAAATAAATAAGGAACTTCAGCAGGTATAGTTTCTACAGTAGTACCAAAAATTTTAGGTAAACTCATCAATGAAATTTGCAAGTCACAATGTGGTAATTTTTCACCTATAACAAATAATTCATCTATTTCGGAAACATTGGTAAATAATAACTTTAATCCAGCTTTATGACATCCAACAATTACCCGCCCACCTAACTTTTTCACCAAAGAAATATAACGTATAAATTGAATAGAATCTCCTAAACCTTGTTCTGTATAAACTAATAAATTTTGACCAGAAAAATCTGAACCATCCCATACAAATTTAGCAAAACTATAAATTACATAATTTTTACGTTGACACCGCCATTCATACTCATCAAAACCCTCAATAAAATTGCCCTCTTTAAGCAAAACAGAACCTAAACCAAAATGAGCATTGATATGATTTTTGTTTAATTTAATCGCCTTTCGATAATACTTTTGAGATTCAGAAAATTTTCCTATTTCTAAAAATATACTCCCTAAACTATTATATGCTTCAGCATAATTTGGTTTCAGTTCAAGAGATTTTTTATAATTCTCAATAGCTGCCTCAAATTTACCTTGATCTCGGCAAATAAGTCCTAAATTATGCCATGCCTCAACATAATTAGGACGCAATTTAATAGCAGTTTTCAAGTGACTAAATGCCACATCAATTTCCTCATTATCTTGAAGCGCAACAGCTAAATTATTATGAGTTTCTGCATAATTAGGATTAACTTTTAAAGACTTTTTATAATAAGCGATCGCCTCTTCTATTTCATCATTTTTATAAGCACACAAACCCAAAAGTTCTAAAACTAAAAAATTATTAGGTTGTCTTTTTATAATCTGATGACAAATATTAATTGTTGCTTCTAAGTTTCCAGATTGGTATTTTTTTATAGCTTGTTTAATGTCACTATCATCAAATTTTCTATCCATAGTTTTTGACAAGGTAGGGAGTAGGGGAGTAGGGGAGTTGGAAAGTAATTTCTTTAGTTGGAGGGAGTTATAGAAGAGGTATAGCAACTAACAAGACGATTAGGAAATAGACCAATGATGAATCTTAGAGAGCAGAAACACTTGAACAACTATTAAGTGTTCCCTGCTATACTCAGAAAAATCAAGGGATAATTTTTCTGCCTTCTTGCCCAAATACTAATCAATTTTGAAGAAAGGGAAAAATTTATTGCTTTTAGGGAATAAAATAAGAGGAAAAAAGTATTTTTGCCAATGTCAGATGCACCCAAAAAAAAGCCACTTTCTGCTCAGAAAACAGAAAACGGCTTCAGGATGGTTATATTTAATGGAGCATATGGGAGTCGAACCCATGTCCAAAATGGCTATTCACCCTTCACTCACTCACAGGTTTAGCTCTTTTTAACCCTCAGAGCTGGGACTATCCATTATCCCGGATAGCGGGATGCTCTAGTAAAGTCTTAACTAGCAGTTGACCAGAGGCAATTTGCTAGTGCATCCGTTGGGGTTAAGTCTGTAATCCTTAACGGAGTCAAATCACAGACGCTCGAACCTATTTGAGGTATTTTCGCAATTAAGCTACAGCTACTTGCTTACGAGCAAAAGGTACAATGTTGTTTGCACTTATTATTTTTTAAGCCCAGGATTTCCGAGAGAAGACTCACTCTCGACCTGCATCACAAAGTAGTTTTTACCACCCTGTCGAAACCGTTAATGCCCCGTTTAGGTAGTGGACTGTTTCATCTTCAACATTGCATTAAGAATTTTTAAGTTAAAAGCTAATGCACAGTCTTAAGTTAAACAATCCAGTAGTTATTTTTTATATCATACACAATTATTTTAATTATGACAAGTCAATTTAGAAGTCAAAATTCAAAATTCAAAAGTAGATGTAGGTTGGGTTGAGGAACCGAAACCCAACATTATTGGCTATACATAAAATAAAAAATAAAAACCAATTGTTTTTATTAATGTAAATCTTCCTCCCAAACGCCTATATAAACACGATTCTCCTGATTACGTTCAATTAGACCTTCCAAATTACCTGTTTTAAACTTGTAGCGACTAATTTTACCTTTTCTTACATCTTGCAGTCCTTGTTTAATATCTGAAGTAATCTTTAAACTTAACATATTAGTAAAAGCTACTGTTACCACCCGGTCATCTATATTATCTGCTACAGACAACTCAGTTTGTCGTAAGCGAAGAGAATCTCTATCATATATATAACCTAGAGTAATTTGATTAGGAAGTAAATCATAAATTACAGCCCTAGTATTAGGCCAATAACCATCCTCTTCAACCTTTGTCGGTTTTCCTAATAATTCTATTACCTTACTTTCTAATGTACCTGGAGGTAAACCACGGATCACTGGTAAACTATCCTCTAATTTGGAATTATCAATAGGGTCAGAAGGAATATTGTCTGGCAATACTAAATCTAAAACTTTTTTCGGCACTGAATCTTCAACTAAATCTTCAGGAGATGAGGTAGGTGTTGGAGACCTTACTTTTGATCCATGAGGTTTTCCCTTCTCTTCAGGAGGAGAAATAGTCGGACTAGATTCGACTGTGACAGGAACAGAAGATGGGGTAGATTTTGGAGTCGGAGTCAAAGTTGGTTGTTGAGTATAGCTCGGTTGTGGAGATGAAGTAGGTTGACTTTCTCCTCTAGGTTTTGGAGTAGGAGTTTCAGCAATAATCTCTGATGGTTGTACACTAGGAGAAGATTGAATAGGTTTAACAATGGGAGAATTAGAAGCATCCTGAGAATTAAAAACTATTGCTGCTAAAGCTCCTGCCATTAAAGTAGCGATCGCTCCAAGTATTCCCCACATTAAAATATTTGCAGGTCTTTGCGTCCGAGGAAGATTTACATGAACAGTTGTTCCATTTTCCAAATTCTGAGATGAATGGTTAGGTACGACTCGTATAGTTGAACTATTTGTGGGAAAATCTGATAAAAGTTTTAACCATTCATCCACCGTTTGAGGTCGATGCTGAATATCTAAAACCATACCCTTAACCACCGCTTGATTAACAACAACACTCAGTTGAGGTCGTAACTCACGAGGACTAGGAATTTCCTGTTGTACTCTCTGAGGTGCTGGTGCTGGAACCTTTCCAGTTAATAATGTATAGAAAGTAGCAGCTAAACCATATACATCTGTTGCTGCTGTCCCTTTTCCCTGAGGTAAATACTGTTCTAGTGGAGCATAACCATCTGACACCAAATTAGTGTGAACCTGAGTTCTACCTGCAATAAACTCTCGCGCAATACCAAAATCAATTAAAATAACTTCCTCAGTATTTTGACGCAAGATAATATTTTGGGGTTTAATATCTCGGTGAAGTAGATTATTTTGGTTGACCACGATCAGAGCATTTCCCACTTGACGAATATAATGTACAGCGATCGCTTCTGATAGAGGTTGGCCTCCAAATACTACTTCTGCCAAATTCTGACCAGGAATATAGTCCATTACCATATAGGGTTGACCATTTTCCACAAAAAAATCACTTACTCGGACAATGTTAGGATGGACACATAAAGCCAGTCTTTTGGCCTCCTCCTGAAATTTATATTGAAATTCGGCAAAATTAGGGTGTTGAGTTAAAGACTCATTGAGAGTTTTAATTACTACAGGTTGTTTCAAATAATTATGAGTAGCTTTGATTGTAATGCCAAAACCACCCCTTCCTAGTTCTTTTTCTAAAGTATATTTGCCCCCTTGCAGGTTTCCTAATATTTTCATTTTTATTCTTATTTAATAAGTCAGTTCTTGTTCAGAATTTTAGCTATAAAATATAGATAGACTAAATTGCATCTTAACTTCTACTACTTGTTAATATGCTTCAATTACGAACTAATTGAAGTTGGATGAAAAAGCTGATAACTGATAATTGATCACTGAAAAAGTTGATAACTGAAAAAGTTGATAACTGAAATGACCTTAAAAATACTTTGCCTAAGTAATGGTCACGGAGAAGATGGGGTCGCAGTTCAAATTTTCCAAGAACTAGAAAAATATCCTCTTCCTCCTAGTCTGGCTGCTTTACCAATAGTAGGAGAAGGACAAGCTTATAGTAAAATAAACAACCTTTCAATTATTGGTCCCCGACAAAGAATGCCTTCTGGTGGTTTTATATATATGGATAGGAAACAGTTATGGCGAGATGTAAAAGGTGGTTTATTAAGAGTTACCTTTGCTCAATTAAAAGCATTAAGACATTGGATAACTTCTGAAATTAAGTCAGGTCATCAAGTAGTTATTTTGGTAGTTGGAGATATTGTACCTTTATTATTTGCTTGGTTAACTAGAGTACCTTACGTTTTTTTAGGAACTGCTAAATCAGAATATTTTATCCGAGATGAAACTGAGAAACTTCCTCCTAGATCTTGGTTGGAAAGTTTCCTACTTTGGTCAGGCTCCGTTTACTTTCCTTGGGAACGTTGGTTAATGACTAGGGAGAAATGTAAAGCGGTACTTGTTAGAGATAAGTTAACAGAAGAAATATTAAGAAAAAAGTCTATTAAAGCTTATTATGTAGGAAATCCAATGATGGATGCTGTAAATTTGGATAAGGATCTACGGTCAATGTATTATTCTGATAATAAGATATTGGGCATAGATAATCAAATAACAATTACTTTATTACCTGGGTCTCGTTCTCCAGAAGCTTATGCAAATTGGGATATTATTATTCAAGCAATTTTAGGGTTACTAGAAACTTTCCCAGAAAAAAAATTTTTGTTCCTAGCAGCGATCGCTCCTAATTTAGATTTAGAACCTTTTAGTACATTGCTGAAATCTTATAATTGGCATCCTGAACGAGAAATTAAAACTCAGACTCAAAATAGTGTTTTACAAATACCAAGTGATAATTCTCAATTAACTTATTTTTCTGGAGAACGCAGTATTCATTTTCCCCTAAAATTGATTTCTCCCAATAGAAATGCCAGTGTGATTTTAAATCAACAAGCTTTTGTCGAATTTGTACATCGAGGCAGTTTCGCTATTACTATGGCAGGTACTGCTACAGAACAATTTGTTGGTTTAGGGAAACCAGCGATCACTATTCCTGGTAATGGTCCTCAGTTTACATCTGCTTTTGCAGAAACTCAAAGTCGTCTTTTAGGAGTTTCTCTAATTCTGGTTAAACATCCTCAAGAGGTTCCTGGTGTGGTTAAATCTTTATTGTCTGATTCAGATAAAAGACGATTAATTGCTAAAAATGGTTTCCGGAGGATGGGAAAGCCAGGTGGTTCTGAAAGAATTGCTAATTTTTTAATGGATTTGAATTGGATGTAGAATAGATTTTGGTAAAAAAGAGGAAGTAGGGAGTAGGGATAAATAATTGATTTAATTTTTGATTTTTTCTAGCTAATAGTAGTGGATTGTTTCACCTAAAATAGTGCATTAGTAGGGGCGGGTTCGATCAGAAATTTTCATGCTTACTCTAAGATTTACATAAGCCCGCCCCTAAGACCTATGCTTTACCCACATACATATTTATTAACATAAAACTTGACAAAATTGACAAGTTCTGGTGACAAATACTTTTTCAGCAAACCATATATATATAGTTTTCATTATTAATCATCAATTATTCAACTGATTTATTTTCTCAATTGCTTGCTGATGATCTGGTTTCATTTGTAAAACAATTTTGTAAGAACTAAGAGCTTCTTCAACAGAGTCTAATATCTCTAAAATTAAGCCTCGTTGAAACCAAGCTTGATAATTACTAGGTCTCAAAGAAACTACTTGGTCATAAGCAGCGATCGCCTCTTCATACCTTTCTAACTTTTCCAACATTAAAGCTAATTTCGACCAAGCTTGATAATTACTCGGCCAAATCTTAATAGCTCGATTATAACTAACAACAGCCTCTGCAAAATTTGCCATTTTTTCTAAATTTAATCCTCGGTTTAACCAAGCATCAAAATTATTAGGCTGCTTTTCAACTACCAAATCATAAGTTGCTATTGCCTCAGTATATCGCTCTAACTTTTCTAAAGCTGCACCTCTTTGTAAACCAACTTTAGCAACAGAAATTCTCTGTTCAACACTCATTTCAATTACTTTGTCATAAGCTGCTAATGCTTGGTCATATTTATTTAGTTTTTCTAATGTTTCACCTCGACAATTCCAAGCTTCTAAAAAATATGGTTCAATATTAATAGCATTTCCATAAGCAATAAGAGCTTCATTGTATTTACCCATTCCCACAAATGCTTTACCTCTTCCTAACCAAGCTTCCGGATAATTAAAATTAATTGTAATTGCCTGATTGAAAGATTCTAATGCCTCATTATACTTAAATAAATCTAATAAAATCTCACCACGGCTAATCCAAATTTCTGGTAAATTAGGATTAAAATTAATTGCCTTATCAAAACAAGCAACTCCTCCTTCTTTCCAATGATGCCTTAAAGCTAATCCTTTATAATACCAAGCCTCATCATCATCACAATTTAATTTAATTGCTTTATTAAAAGAAGAGACGGCATCGTGATATTTGTGTAATTTACTTTGAGCAATACCTAAATTAAACCAAGCTAAATAATTTTCTGGTTGTAATTCTATTGCATGGTCATAACTAATAACTGCTTCTGCATAACGTTGAGTCTCAACTAAAGCTAATCCCCTATCAAACCAAATCTGATAATTATCAGGTTGTAATTTCACTGCACAATCATAAGCAGCTAATGCTTCAGCATATTTTTTTAATATTAATAAAACTTGCCCTTGAGCATACCAAACTTCTCCCTTCATCGGTTGAATTTTTAAAGCATTTTTATAGCAATTAATAGCAGGCAAATACTGTTTTAATTCAGTTAAAACAATTCCTTTATTAAACCATAACTCATAATTATTGGGATTAATTTTAATTCCTTTATCAAAGCAAGCGATCGCTTCTTCATACTGCTTTAATTTAGATAATACAGCTCCATAACAATTCCAAACTTGATGAGAATTTTCTCTAAGAGATAATGATATTTTATAAGCTTTTACTGCTTGCTCATAATCCTGTAGTTGATATAAAGCATCAGCTAGTTTCAACCAACCTATTGCCCAGTCTGGCTTAATTTCTACTGCTTTTTTATAATAATAAATAGCTGATTCGTATCTACCCATATTATAAAGTCTGTTGCCACGGTCATATTCTGGGAATGCAGAAAAGATACTAAAAATTCCTTTAGATGAAGAAAGAGTTTTAGTATTTATACTATCTAATGTAGTTAAAAATTCTAATTTTGGGGATGATTGAGAATTAGGTTTAATCATAAATAAAGCAATCAGCAATCAGCAATCAGCAATTAGTTTTTTGGGTCTAGTAGGGTGTGTTTTTGCACTCCCCAAAGCTCCGCTTTTTATGAAGCATTCCCGATATGAAAAAGCGCATTTCTTCACAGACCAATACTCTATATCATAGTGCCTTTGCATAAGTTATCATTTATATAATCTACTTGCTCTATGTCACAGCATTAGTCATCATATATCATGAAAATATACTTTTATCAATATTATTGACTTTAGTAAAACTTATTTAATTTATTCAATCCATTTATAGTTGTGAAGAGTCAAGAGGCGACAATTAGCTTTATTGGTGTAACAATCAAATAGGTGAACAAAATCGGTTAGGTATGTGTCCACTTTCTAAGCTAAGAGCTGATCAACAAGAGAACTTAATTCCTAGTCAAATGTTTGATATAGTTAAGAGTTTTTAAAGCCAGGATTTCCTGAGAACCCCCACTATAGAGTGCTGGGGTGATATTTTACTGGAAATTGAAAAGTCAAAATCAAAAAAATTATTCTTGGCTTGTGAATTTTGTGAAGTAATTAAGAACTGCTACTCAAATATTCTTGTATTTCCGGTAATGCCCAAAAATCAACTGTAGAAATCAAGAGAAAGTCTTTAAAACCATGCACTATCTTGCAAAAGCAACAGGGATGATGAGACTCCAAAACACTAACATTCTAAATGCTATGATTGCTCGTATGTATACTACAATGCCTAAATTTCAGCCATTAAGCTTTTTGAGACAATGGCTAGACCGCATAGAAGTAAATAGTCCTGAATTAGCAAGATTTCTATGCAAATTAATTCCGAGTCAGTGCCCCTTTGAGCGTGATATTATTTTTTTTGGTCATATCTTATTTCACATTCCCCCTATGTGCAAACTTAACCCTCTTTACAATGAACTAATTAATTTGAGGTTTAGAGCTTTGTGTTATTTGGCAGATGTTTGTGGAGAAGATATTACTTCATACTGCTAATCTGACCAAAAGTTGTATTTAATATTTTTACCCCGTTTCATCTTAATAACAGCAGAAGGCAAGTTTCATCTTTGTCTGAAAAGCTTTCTCACTCAGTTTAAGATTAAATGATTAAATAGGGTTGGCTGAAAAAGTCTGCTAGTGAAGCCAGGAAATAGGGGACAAAGTCAATACTTTACTATTTTGAGACAAAAATAGCCAAAAACTAGGTATTTTTTTGGGCACAAAAAGGCTAAAACCCTTATATCTAAATGCTTTTATATTTAATCAGCAAGCCCTAAATAAGACTTAGACATCTAAAGAATAAACCGAGTTTATTCTCCTAAATTATTATTTTTTAATCTTAGGAAATTTCGTGGATAAATTCGGTTTCTGTATAAATTCTTAACACAATATGTTTAATTTTGAATGAAATATACAGCACAGGACTTAGACATCTAAGGAATAAACTGAGTTTATTCTCATAATAAAATTATTATTTTTTAATCTTAGGAAATTTGGTGGATAAATTCGGTTTCTGTATAAATTCTTAACACAATATGTTTAATTTTGAGTGAAGTATACAGCAGTCGAAGCCGAGGTTAGGAAATAGTTAAATGCTCAAACTAAGCCAGAGATTACTTCTGACTTGCGTGTAGAACTATACAGAAAAATATCTATTTGAGTTTTATTTTTAGGGAAAAAGGAAGTAATGTGAATGACTTTAGCTAAATTCTAATAGTGGCCATTAATAAACCTTTAAATAATTTTATGCCATCCGTATTACCCAATATTGGGTCTGATGCTCTTTCCGGATGAGGCATCATTCCTAACACATTTCCTTGACGGTTGCAAATACCAGCGATATTCTTAAGAGAACCATTAGGATTAGCTTCCAGAGTAACTTCACCATGTTCTGTGCAATAACGAAATAAAATTTGATGATTATTTTCCAAATCTTGTAGAGTATCTACATCAGCGTAGTAACAACCCTCCCCATGAGCTATGGGTAAATTAATTACTTCTCCCTTGGTATAAATAGACGTCCAAGGTGTTTCAGAATTTTCTACTTTGATAGGTATTTGATGGCAAATAAAATTTAATTTTTGATTTCTTACCAATGCCCCTGGTAATAATCCTATTTCCGTCAATATCTGGAAACCATTGCAGATACCTAAGACTAATTTCCCCTTTTGAGCATGAGCAATAGTTGCTTTCATTGCTGGAGAAAAACGGGCGATCGCTCCACATCTTAAATAGTCCCCATAACTGAAACCTCCAGGAATAACTATTACATCCACATCAGAAATATCTTCTTCTTGATGCCAAACCATGCGAGTTGATTGACCTAATAATCCTTGAGTTACCCAAGCCACATCTCGGTCGCAATTGGAACCAGGAAATGTAATAATACCAAATTTCATATAAATTTTCAATTAATTTAAACTTGTTGATTATTAAAAATTAATAAAGTCAGAAATTTCAAGACCCAAATCTTCAACTAAAGGGTTGGTAGAATTAACTCCCTACAAGGAGTTAATTCTACCGATTGAACTAATATTCCCTTCTCTCTCCCCCCTTTCAAAGGGGGGTAGGGGGAATTTCATAAGTGCATTTCTAGGGCGTGTCATCAATTAAAGAAGTTGACAAAATGGCTGTTATCTGTTAGTTAAAAATGACGATCACTACCTGTAGATTCAGATACAGCGAGCGCACACCTGAAATTGTCCAGTCGGTAGGCGAGGGTTCTCCGTAGGGACGTTGCATAGTCCGTACAACGATTTTTCAAGCATTCAGTTAGCTAAATCGGCCTCCACAATGATGTAATGCACAGTTTGAGCTTTGTCAGTCCACTACTTTTTTCGATCAAGCTTCTAACATCTAATTGATGACACACCTTAGTTTGTAGAGGGTTTGGAGAATTGACCCCTGTAGGGGTCAATTCTATTGATACTACCAGATTTGATATCAATTATCCATTCTTTTCTCCTCCTTCCTCCTTCCTCCTTCCTCCTTCCTACTCCCTACTTCCTACTCCCTCTTCTAGTTCAAAGCAATAATTTTCAATAACAGGATTTGCCAGTAGTTTATCACAGACTAATTCTACTTCTTCTCTAGCAGTTGCTTCATCTGTTGCTTGAAGCTTTAACTCAATATATTTACCTATTCTGACTTGTTCTACATTTTCATATCCCATATGTGCCAACCCAGATTTAACTGCAGCGCCAGCCGGATCTAAAACAGATGGTCTTAATGTGACATAGATTTGTGCTTGATATTTTTTGACCACGTTAGTAAAAAGTTTACAATATAAATTTAACTACCTAATATTATCTGTTAAGTTGTGCACAAATTAACTAATTGGCTATGAAAACCAATCGCACCCGTTCTCAAGAGCGTATTTTAAAATTACTAAAAACCCAGAAGCGATCGCTATCTGCTCAGGATATACATTCAAAGTTACGCAGATGTGACCAACCTCTGGGACTAGCAACGGTATATCGTTCTTTGGATGCTCTAAAGCAAGAGGGTATAATAATTGTCAGAACTTTGGCTAATGGTGAATCTGTGTATAGTTGTCTACAGCAAGACCAACATCATCTAAATTGTGTTAAGTGTGGGACTTCTATACCTATTAATGAATGTCCTATCCACGATTTAGAGGATAAATTGCAAGAGTACCACAAATTTAAGGTTTTCTACCACACGTTGGAATTTTTTGGAGTTTGTGATGGCTGTATTTTATAGCGCTACGCGCCAGGGAATAGGGAACAGAAGACAGGAAACAACATAACATCTTCAGTAGCTTAGTAAGTATTTATACTGTACGAATTATCTTTATTTAACTTTACTTTCCAGTCAAATTCTCAAGAAAATATTAAGCATAAATACTTACTGAATGATTAAATAAATCTGACAGGTATAATTGTACTTCTTAATTCTTACTTTTGAATCCATGACTTTTGACTTTTGAATTATATCGAAACTTACCTAACTGCCAAAGGAATTTTTGTCATCTGCCACAATAGAACGAATACCTTCTAAAGTTGCTGGAATGTTCCGAGGATCCATAAACATAACTTTACTACTATCACTACTACCAATCTTTAGACCCATATCTAAATAATTTTGAGCTAATAAAAATTGGAGTGCTTCTTTAGCATTAGGATCTTCATTGAGACTTTTAGTAATAATCTCTAATGCTTCAGCAGTTGCAGAAGCTCTTAATACTTGAGATTGACGTTCCGCTTGAGCCTTCAAAACAATGGCTTTTTGTTGTGCTTCTGCCTCTAAAATAGTTGCTTTTTGTCGAGCTTGAGCATCAAGAACTTGTGATTCAGCTTTACCTCTGGCAGAATTAATAGCAGAATCTCTTTCTCCTTCCGAAGTTAAAATTGCAGCTCGTTTTTGTCGTTCGGCACTCATCTGTAATTCCATAGAATCTTGTACTGCTTTAGAAGGGCTAATATCTCGTAATTCTACCCTAGTTACTTTAACTCCCCAAGGGTCAGTAGCAATATCTAATTCTCTTAATAATACCTCATTAATTTCTGTTCGAGCTGTAAAAGTTTGGTCTAATTCTAATTTACCCATTTCTGCCCGAATTTGAGTTAAAACTAGATTAACCATAGCAGATTGGAGATTTTCTACTTTGTAGAAAGCTTTTTCCATATCCATGATTCGCCAATAAACTACAGCATCTACACTAATAGCAACGTTATCTCTAGTAATACATGGTTGAGGCGGAATATCTAATACTTTTTCCCGAATAGTTTCTTGATAGGAAATTCTATCTAAAAATGGGATAATAAATTTCAAACCAGCATCTAATTTTCTACCATTATATCTTCCTAAAGTTTCAACTAAAGCTTCATTTCCTTGATTAATAACTTTGGCACTTCCGGCTATACTTGAACCACCTAAAGCTAAAAATACTAATAAAAAAAATTGTTCCATTTTTAATCTCCTAATTACCTAAATTAGCTCTTAATTTCAATTGATTTTGGTTGGCAAAATCAATCTAAGCATTCAACTATTAGCGACCAGTTTTTCCTGACGAATACTAAGCAAAAAGGAATAATATCCAAAACTTAAGGAGAAGCTTTAAATGAATATAACCTTTAAAGTCGGCTTTAATAGTAAAATTAAATTTACGTCAATAGAATAAAGCTTTTATTTCAAACTAAAATAAATAGCTGATAGCTGACTGCTTATTAAGAATTTAATAAATTTTCTGGCAATACAAATAAAGTATTACCCTCTCGTCTCACGACAATAACTTTTTGTTGAGCAGAAATTGTACTTTCTTGGTCGTCACATTGAGCACGCCAAGAATTACCTTGATAAAGTACCCTACCTGCTTGACCTGGTAAAATCTCTGTTAAAGTTTCTGCTTCCTTAGCATCAGCAATAGTAGCTACTGTATGATGGGGCAAAAGACGACGAAAAGCAAAAATAGAACCTACAGAAAAAATCATCCATAAAGCGACTTGTAAACTCACACTAGGAATTAAGAGGGACACTAGGGCGACAACAAAAGCACTTAGTCCCATCATAAATTCAACAAAGGCCGTAGGTACAAGAAATTCTAAAAAACAAAGAATTGTCCCAGCTATTAACCAGAATATTGTTGGATTTAATAACATGGATAAATGAGGATAGTTAGGTTAAAGATTTTGTCTCTGTTCAGCACCGAGCAATCAGTAAGATTATTGTTTGGGAATTTCAATTTTTAGGCAATTATTTAACATTCCTGACATTTATAGGACTTACACGGGAGGAACCCGGTTTCTAGGAGAAACCGTTGTTTTGAGCAATAGATGTCTAGGAGAAACCGGGTTTCTGGCTGCACTTGCGTCAGTCGTGATTTATAAAGTTAAGAACTATTTGTGACTAAAAAATCAGGTATTAATTTTCCCCTTTCAAAGGAATGAAAAGCGATTTAATTGGATATGGTGAGGAAACCTCGCTATATCGAATTTACCAAGAGAAAATCAACTTCAGTATTTCCATCCCAATGCAACAGCTACGAGGTACTGTTGATTTTTCGCTTTTCGGCTGTCGCTGACATAAAATTCTGCGCGACATGAATGCAAAGTATTCCATAGGAAAACTTTTCTACAAGAGGCAGTTCCTCCGGAGGAGGCTAACTGATAACTGAAATAACATCTATAAAGTTAATTAGTATTAGCTAAACTTATTATTGATTTTCCTTTAGGGCTTACGCAGCGACCATAGATATAGAGTTTAAAACTATAGCGCTATCGTTTTTTGACTCTATATATAGTACCTTGGCGTAAATCCTGTCCTTAAAATCACTGTACTGATAACTGAAATGACATAACTAGATAGAATTATACCTTGACAAATACTCAGGTATATGATCGGTTTATTGCGAAATTTATCAGTGTAACTTCTATCTCAATCAAGACTTACGCAGCGACCATATATATAGTGCTTAAAACTAGAGCGCTATCGTTTTTTGACTCTATATATAGTACCTTGGCGTAAATCCTGTCAACAAATCTTTAGCGTTTTGACGCTGAGAAAGTTCTCGTCATTTCAGTTATCAGTTATCAGTTATCAGTTATCAGTTATTAATGCCTTTAGCTGAAGCAAGAGGCTTGGAATCAGGAGTATTCTCTTTTTTTCCTCTTAAAAGGGGAGGCGCATACCCACAATTTTTCAGTAAAACTGTCTAACTTATATATCAACAGTAAAAAAAACAATTCCTGACGAAAATTCTCAGATTAGTTTTTAATTGTATTACTTTTGACCCAAAAATAAGGTCAATAGCTTTCCCTAGGATACTATCCTTTTATGTTAAGAAAGATGTTGATAAAGCATAGTCAGGACTTACGCAGCGACCATAGATATAGTGCTTAAAACTATAGCGCTATCGTTTTTTGACTCTATATATAGCACTTTTGCGTAAGTCCTTTCAGCAATTAACAATGAAAAATTAATAATTAATAATTACCCCTCTATCCCTGATCAGGAACTCCTGAAACCCTTGTGGAGAGGGGGAGATACGGATAACAAATCATATTAGCTAAATAAAAATACTGAAGCAATCCCTAAAAAATGTATTTTTTCATACAATTTTCTCCCAAAAAAGCAACTCGCCAACTTATACATAACTTGTAGATTTTGTCAAGTTTTATGTTAAGTAAAGATGTTTATAAAGCATAGCTTAAAAGAAGGGGATTGACTAAAAGGAAAATTTTTTATTTATCCCCTAGGATAGGGGAGGCTTCAAGGCATGAATTGTTGAATGAATAATTATTTATAAACTCTTGATTATTAATTATTAACTATTACAGGACTTACACGGGAGGCAATATATATAGAGTATTGGCGCGTTACACTACCGCTTTACATGTCGCGTAGCAAAACACACCTTACCAATAGCGTTTATGGGTAAGTTCTATATTAATTATTAATTGTTTGGTAAGTCCTGTAAATCTTAAAACCCTTTGATAGTCTACTGTTCCCTGTTCCCTCTCTTGGTCGATTGGATATGGTTAGGGAACCCATCCATCTCTCGACCGCTATTCCCTATTCCCCTAGCGGGTAGCACTATAACTGATAACTGAAATGATTACTTATAAACCACTAATTTATTGTCCAAATGTTAATTGTTCTGCTCCGTCTAACTCTTGGGGTCGTCAAGAGTGTGAAGCTTGCCAAACTAACTTAATTTATCGCTATTTATGGGCGGTGAATCCAGGAGTTGAAATTTCTGTAGGGGAATTATTGGGCGATCGCTACTATGTCGTAGCTCCCCAAGTTTGGCTAGATACTAAACCTGGGAAACTTCCATTTCTGTATGAGGAGTTGCCAGATTATATTATTCCTTATTTACGTCTATATCCCCAGAGACTTCATACTCCAGAGGTATATGGTTTTTATAAATATGGAGAGGAAACTTATCCTACAGATATTGTGTTGTTAGATAACGTTCCTCTAGACTCTGAAGGTAATTTGTTTCCTTCTTTTGCTGAAGCTTGGCCAACAGCAACTCCTGTACGTCAGGTCTATTGGTTGTGGCAAATGATGCAGTTATGGAAACCTTTATCAGAACAGCGTGTAGCTTCTAGTTTATTTACAAATAATTTGCGGGTCGAAGGTTGGCGGTTACGACTTTTAGATTTGGACATAAAAACCCGTAACCCTAAACTCAAAGATTTTAAGACTTTTTGGTCAAAATTAATTCCTATTGCTCATCCTCATATTCAAGAACCATTGGCAGATATTTGTCAGATGATTAGTGATATTGGGGACTCTCCAGAGGCGATCGCTCCGAAATTAAACCAACTACTATTAGAACAGGCTGCCCAATTACCATTAAATTTTGAAGTAATGGGAGCTACAGATACTGGACCTGTGCGTTTACATAATGAGGATTGTTGTTATCCTACCGAACAAGATTTAGCTAGCAATCAACTAATACCTCATTTGGCCATGATTTGTGATGGAGTGGGTGGCCATGATGGTGGAGAGGTAGCTAGTCAACTAGCAGTAAAATCTTTTAAAAGATTAGTGCAGAATTTATTGACAGAGGTAGGGGAACAACCAGAAATAACATCCCCAGACTTGGTAAGCAAACAATTGGAGGAAATTATCCGGGTAGTTAATAATATGATTGCCACGGAAAATGATGAACAGGGAAGAGAGTCTCGACAGCGGATGGGTACAACATTAGTTATGGCACTACAGTTACCCCAACAGGTAAAACCTAATTCGGAGTCAAATCCAAATAATACCCATGAGTTGTATGTAGCTAATGTAGGGGATAGTCGTGCCTATTGGCTAAGTAGAGATGGTTGTCGTTTGTTGACTTTGGATGATAATGTCACTTCTAGGGAGGTGCGTTTGGGTCATTGTTTGTATTGGCAAGCGTTACAACGTCGTGATGCGGGGGCTTTGACTCAAGCTTTGGGTACAAAGAATGGAGAGTTTATTCGTCCCACTATTCAAAGATTTTTGATTGAAGAAGAGGGTTTGTTACTTTTATGTTCGGATGGTCTGAGTGATAATGATTGGGTTGAGAAGTCTTGGACTGAATATACTCCTAAGGTATTGCGAGGCGAAATGTCTTTGCAGCAGGCAGTTGAATATTTAATGAAGTTGGCGAATGAAAAAAATGGTCACGATAATGTTTCGGTAGTGCTTATTCACTATCGTCTTTCTCCAGAAAAGTTAATTCTATCGAATATTCCGACAGTAACAACCCCATTAATAGAAACTTTCATGCCAGGTTTATCAGAAACTTCTCAAGAACTTCTTTATGATAGTGATGAGGAAGTACGAGAACCGGAACCTGAGCCTGAGCCTCAGTTTGAGGTTGTCCAGGATTTGTCGTCTATAAGACCCTGGATGTTTATGGTTGGTTTGCTGTTGGTTTTGTTGATAGGGGCAATTATATCAGTGTCGAGAAATTGGGGAAATTTTCAGTCAACTCCTGATAACCCTCCTGCATCTGTGCAAAGTCCTATGATGCCAGAACCTTAAAATCCACATTATGCGTTTCAAGTTTCTTAATATCAAGCTTGACAAAAAAGACAAACTATGTATAAGTCTAGTAGCTGCTTTTTTAGGAGAAAAAATGTGTTGAAAATTACATTGTTTTAAGAACTTTAAGTAGGGCTGGCTGATTAAATCTCAAAGTCTTTACAGATAAAGTATTGGGCTTTTTAGGTCTGGAAAAAGTATCTGGTTTACGGTTCCCGAAAAATCAGATCAACCATGTACGGTACGGTTCCCAAGAAATCGGTGAAAAATCAAAAAGTTATAGCGCTGCGCACAGGGAACAGGGAACAGGTATGGAGGAAGAATGAATAGTTTATAATATAAGGTTTTTAGCTATTGGACACCTCATACAATTTGTAAATATTAAGTGTGCACATTGCTTTTAGGCAACAGTTGAGGAAAATAAAATTACTTTCCAGCTCCTCTATTTCCCACTCTCCCATTCCCTTACTCCTGAAAAAAGACTGAAGAAGCGCCAACCCTAAATATTTAGGGCTGGCTGAATTATTGATGAAAGCCTTTACAAATAAACCTTTTAGCATTTTTAGGTAGGTCAAAAGTACCAGCTTTTAAGTCTTGAAAGCTAAAAAGTCTAGGATTTTCTGCCATAATTAGCCGATTTTTCGGGAACCGTAAATCAAGGGATAATTCCATAGGACTACCTCTTCTGTAATTCCCCTGACTCCTGGATTGCTGGATTGCTGGATTCTGGCTTCTCCCTGCTACTAAAAGACTTTTTCAGCAAATCCTAAATATTTATGGTTTGATGAAAAAATTATAGCTGTTGGAGCTAAGGGTGCGGAAATTTATAAATCCTGAAACCCTTTTCTAGTATACTGTTCCTAGTTAAGTGTTTCCTATTCCCGATTCAAGTAGCGCTATATATATGTGAATGTTGGGTAGGTTTTATGCAAAAATAAGAAAATTGTTAAACCAATGATGTAATTTCTTCTTGAAGTTGCATGAAAATTTGTCAGAAAGAATAATACAAGGTTTTTTTTATATGAAAATAGGCGATAGTGTTCGCGTTAATACTTCTGTTGTTGTTTATATTCATCCTGAACATAGAGGACAACCATTTGACATTAAAGATGAGGAAGGAGAAGTAATCGGTATTATCAATGAATGGAAAGGTAGGCCAGTTAGTGCTAATCTACCTATTCTCGTCCAATTTACAACCAAGTTTAAAGTTCATCTTAAGGAAGAAGAATTAGAAATAATTTCATAGATATTAAGATTCTGAGGTACAAGAAACCCGGTTTTCTTAGGTACAAGAAACCGGGTTTCTGGCTACGCTGCTGATAACTGATAACTGATAACTGATAACTGAAATGACATACAGTCTCAGAATTGCAGACTTACCTAGTAATGAGCGACCACGGGAAAGATTAATTGCCTCTGGTCCGAAAAGTCTTTCTACTGCGGAATTAATTGCTATTTTACTAGGTACAGGTCAGGGAAAAGGAAAACTTTCTGCTGTAGGTCTCGGACAATACATATTAAATCAATTAAGTCAACATCAGCGAGACCCCCTATCAGTTCTCCGCAATATTACAGTTCAAGAATTAACTCAAATTTATGGTGTTGGTACAGCCAAAGCAACAACTATTCTGGCTGCTATTGAATTAGGCAAAAGAGTATTTCAATCTCGTCCCCCAGAATTAGCAGTTGTTGAAAGTCCCCAAGCTGCTGCTGATGCTTTAAGTCAAGATTTGATGTGGCAAACTCAAGAAAAATTTGCTGTTTTACTCTTGGATGTAAATAACCGCTTACTAGGAACTCAAGTAATTACTATTGGTACAGCAACAGAAACATTAGCTCATCCCCGGGAAATTTTTCGAGAGGTGATTCGTCAAGGTGCAAGCAGAGTTATTATTTCTCATAACCATCCTTCAGGAAATGTGGAACCAAGTTCTGAGGATATTAATTTAACGAAACAACTGTTAGCAGGAGCGCAATTTTTAGCTATACCCTTACTCGATCATATTATTATGGGTAATGGAGAACATTCCAGTTTGCGCCAGACAACTAATTTGTGGGAAGAATATCCTCAAGGAGATTGATGGACAGGAACTTATGCTGATGAGCTGAATATTACTCAAGTGGAATTTGTTTACTTTTGTCGCTTGGCCAAGTTATGCCGAACTCGCTACTGGTAGGCTATTCTCCAGGGGTTTGCTTGCTGGCTCCCTTGAAACAAATTACCACAAGTTAAGGCGATCGCCACTTCTTAAGCAGGACTTACGCAGCGACCCTAGATATAGTGCTTAAAACCCCATACGCAACAGTTTTTCAACTCTATATATAATATAAGGACTAAAGCCATGAGGTAGGAAAAATAGGGGTTTGAGATGGCTATCCTGACGGACTGCGACCCATTCATGTCGCGGAGCGAAACGCTGTCCCTCGTATCGGAAAAATTGCGTTGTTTTTCGTAAGTCCTGATATAGTACCTTTGCGTAAGTCTTGTTAAGATAAAACACTGGGCATGATTTTTTAATTGTCTTTAAATTTCAATCTTTTCCTTCTATAGCAATGTGCGCACTTAATGTTTACCGAAGAATTATAGCAATGTATGAGGATGGTGAGGTACACTTAACACCTACTGTAGTTCAGCCTTCTTTTGCTGTAACAACCACCGAAGGTTGTGTTACTAAAATTACTAAATAAAATTTTGTACCTCACGCGCGGGCATGAAATTGCTGTAATAATTAAATAATTAAATAATTAAATAATTTGCGCCTTGAAGCCTCTCCTTTAAAAGGGAAAAAATTTACTTTTTTCCTTTTATTCAATCCTATCCGTTTTTAGGGAAAGGTAATTATCAATTATTGAAACATTATTTTTTGTACGCCTTTTCTAGAATGAACTTTCAGGTAGAAACTGTAAATACCTGAGCGCTTCTTCCTATATCTTTCCATCATAAACTTCCACAATACCTAACCCAGTTTTATAGACATTATCAATTAATTCATCTGGTTTTATTACTTTAACATGACCTCCAAAACCAATCACCCAACTTAAAAAACTCACGTCTTTTAAACACCAATAAGGTAACTCTACTCGAAACTGATGGGGAAAAATTTTATCTTTTGTACCTGCTAAACAGAATACTTTTTCATATTCCTCATCTTTAATAAAACTACTACCTTTTGGAGGAGGTGACATTTTCAATGTTCCTGATGGAAACCCTTTAGTTTTTTCACACATAAACTTAAATTTTTCTTCATCAAACCACAATTCAAATGTTACTATTACTTGCTTTTTTTCTGACTTTTTATTACTTAAAAATTTACTTTGGTCTGCAGCAGAATAACCTAAAAATATCCCGAAACTAGCGTCTAAAAGTTTTTGTAATTTTTGTAAGTGTAAAAGTTGTTGTTTCTGAGAACGAAACTTGCCTAAATCTTGACTAATATATAACCGATCTAATCGTTCAAAACGCAATAAACCATCTGATTCACCACCCTCATGTTCAAAACCTAAATACCAGGCATTATTAAAAAATACTATCTGCAATAACCAAGCTGTAAATGTTCCTTCTAAATCTCTGGTGAATTTTCCTTTACCTTTTAATCGCCCTAACTCCACTAATTTTCCACTAATAATTGTATCTTCAACTACTTCCAATTTCCGAGATAATACATTTTCCGAGAGTAAGTCTAAATCTATCATTGATTGATGAGCGATCGCTCTGACTGGATAAGGTTTTTTTGTCTCTATTTTGGCATAACTCATTCGCTGGCAAAGCTGCTCATAAATAGATACAGCAATGGGGTTTTCCATACTATTAACTTGTGCTTGCAATATATCTTGTAAATGTTTTAATTCAGACTGGGATAAAATTCCAGTACCTGCAAAATAACCTTGTCGCATAGGAAAATCTGGTAATATTTGAAATGGTTTGAGAATGTTTTCTACATCCTTACGAAACTGGTCTCGACAGTCCCCTCCCATTCCTGGTTGTTGGGATAAAGTTTTTGCCAAAACATCTAAACTTTTTTTATTGCCATTTGGGAGAAATGGTTGGTTTAATATCAGACGAATAGCTGTCATTAACCGTTTAAAAGGAGTAACATCTGAGTAGGGATGGGCAATGATTATCCCCTTGGAAAGGGGGAGGCTAGAAGTTACCTCTTCCTGAGGGGTTAGGGGGGATATTTCCTCTTTGTTCCCTGGTTGAATCTCCTTCCCGTCCCCCTTGGAAAGGGGGAAGCTAGAGCTAGAAGTTACCTCTTCCTCTTTCTCACCCTTGAAAGGGTCTTCTTTCCCCCCCCTTTCAAAGCTATGCTTTATAAACATCTTTCTTAACATAAAACTTGACAAAAAGAGTCAAGTGTGGATTCTTGCTCTTATCGCCTCTTGCCTCTAAAAATCACAAATATGGAAAAATGGATACTCAAAGAGCTAGGAAGAACAGACTTGGGAGACAAAAGAAGAACCAAGAGGTTCATGGAAATTGTCTCTAATTTGAGTAACTCACCGTCTGCAACAGTGCCAACGGCGAGTAGAACCTGGGCAGCAACAAAGGCCACCTATGATTTTTGGGATTCCCCCTACATCCAACCATCAATGATTAGACAAAGACATATAGAGGCGACACAAGAGCGAATTTCTCAGCACCAAGTGGTATTTATTGGCCATACAAGACACCACAGAACTCAACTATACGAAGCAAAAAGCACTATCTGGAGCCGGATATCTTGACAGCAAATATGCCAGAGGACTAAAAGTGCATTCAGTCTTGAGCGCAAGTACCAAGGGATTACCACTGGGTATATTAGACCAGTATGTTTGGGCAAGGGAAGTAGAGGAATGGGGAAAAGCAGAGCCAAGAAAAAAAAGATCAACGGCAGAAAAAGAAAGTCAAAGATGGCTAGATGCCTTAAGCAAAAGCGAAGAGCTAATCCCAGAATCAACTAAAGTGGTAACAATTACTGACCGAGAAGGAGATTTTTATGATTTTATGAAATGTCCTCGTCGCCTCAATTCAGAGTTTCTCATTAGAGCGAGCCAAAATAGGTTTTTAGAGTCTGGTAAGAAGTTATGGTCATATAGAATCCGGTTATATAGTATATGTATATGTATGTGACTAAGAATGGGTAGGCATCAAAGCAATGGGAAAGCGTTTGAGCATTAAAGAGCATATTTCTATACAAGAAATAGAGAAGCTTTATCGAGGCGCTAGAGATGTGGTAGAACGCTCTCAGTGGCAAATTATCTGACTATTGGCCAAAGGTTCAAAGAGTGAAGAAGTAGCTACAGTGACAGGGTATGGCTGGCAATGGTAAGAAGCGATCGCCCAAGGTTTTCACAAAGGAGGGCCAGCAGCGATTGGAGATGGTCGTCACCAGAACCAGGGAGCCAAATCCTTGCTAGATGAGCAACAGCAAGCTCTACTGGTACAAGTTTTAGAAGGAGAACCTCCTGGTGGAGGCAGATGGAGTAGCCCAAAAGTGGCGCTATGGATGAGTGAGTTGCTGGGACGTTCGGTCTCTCCACAGGGAGGATGGGAGTATCTAAGGGGGCTAGAATATAAGATTAAAGTTCCTCGTCCATCTCATGCTTGAGCTTCTGAGTTAGAACACGAAGAATGGAAAAAAAAACTTCAACAGCGACTTCAAGAATTAGAAATCAAACTAGGTAAACCTGTACGTCTGTGGACTATGGATGAACATCGTATAGGACTTAAACCTGTAATTCGTAGAGATTGGTTCCCCTGGTGGGAAGTACCTATAGCTCCAGTTTATTGGAGATTTGAGTGGTGTTGGGTGTATGGGTTTGTTGAACCTAGTAGTGGAGAAAGTGAATGGTGGCTGTTTGACCGAGTGGAAACACAAATAATGAGTCTGATTCTCGAAGCTTTCGCTCAAGCCCAGGGAATTAATCAGGATCATCCAGCATTACTGGTACTGGATAGAGCTCGATGGCAGATCACAGATAAGTTAGAAATCCCGCCGTCGCCGTGTTTTTTAGAGTTCTTACCTGCTCCCGCCTCCTGAACTACAGCCTGCCGAGAGGTTATGACCATTACTAGACGAATCAATTATGAATAAAGTTTTTGATTCTTTAGAACAACTGAAACAAGTAATCTGCGATCGCTGTTGTCAGCTAGTCAAACAACCAGAAATATTGCGGGCGATCACTCAATTCCACTGGTGGCCGTCAACCATTATTTGCAATGTCTAATTAACCGGA
>NZ_JAYKGW010000103.1:0-8034 GCF_035285525.1 Okeania sp.
CAACAGGGCGGTGGAATTTCACCACGAAGGAGATAAGAGTTATTCACAAGTCGAGGTTTCCCTCATGTATTGACTTGGAACGGCCGTTTATACCCAGTTTCCTGGTTTAGCTGCCAACGAGTCGCACAGCTAAACTTAATTTAGTGACCTGCTTCAGCATTTTTCAGCAACCTAATAACATCTTGATAATTATTAAATTCTGCTAACATTAAAGCTGTACAACCACCTCGATTTTTATACGTTAAATTAGCTCCAGAATCTATTAACAATTTGACAACTTCAATATGACCTTGATATGCTGCCCACATTAAAGCCGTCGCCTCATTATCATCTCGAAGATTAATATCAGATCCTCTTTCTAAAAGTACCTTTAATGTTTCAATATCCCCTTGATATGCTGCTTTCATCATCGGAGTAGAACCTCCCTGAGCAGGAATATTTACATCGACACCAACATCTAGAAAAATATTAATAATCTCCCTATGTTTATGCCATATTGCTAATGTTAAAGCTGTCTCTCCTAAATATTTACTATTCAATAAAGATGTCAAATTTTGCTGCTCTATTTTTGCCAATAAAATAGAGACAATATCTGTATAACCATGAAAAATTGCACTAAATAAAGGTGTATCACCAGTTTGATTTTTAGTAACAATTTCCGCTCCATAATTGAGCAATAGTTTTACCATTTCTGTATGATGTTCTACTATGGCAAAACTTAGGGCTGTTTCTCCTTCTAAATCTTCAGCATTAACATCAGCATTAGCATCTAATAAAATAGAAGCGATCGCCACATTTCCTTCCGCAGCAGCAGCCATTAAAGCTGTACCACCATTTCTACTTTTAATATTTACATCTGCCCCTGATTCTAACAAAGCCTTGACAATTTCTAAATAACCTAAATCAGCAGATAAAATTAGGGCAGTTTCTCTATCTTTATCTCGAAAATTAACATCAGCACCCGCTTTTAATAGTGTATTTACAGTAGATAAATCGCCAACTTCTGCGGCTTGCATTAACCATGTTCTACCTTGCAAATTTCTAGTATTTACATCTACACCATGATTAATAAAAGTTTCTCTTATTCCCACATAATTACTATTAGCAACTACAGATAATGTAGACTCATCTACCCTAGCTCCAGCATTAAGCAAAACTTTAACTACATCTAGATAACCTTGAGCGGTTGCTAAACCCAAGGCCGTATCATAGTCTTTGTCCTGGACATTAACATCTGCTCCAGCAGTTATGAGTTGATTGACCACTAAAATATAACCATTCATCGCAGCTACCATTAGAGGAGAAGCGCCACGATCATCTTTCCCATTGACATCCGCGCCTCTACTGAGCAAAATCTCTACTATTTCAGCTCGCCCATGAGCGGAGGCCAACATTAAAGCTGTAGCCCCAAACTTTTTTCTCGTATAGTTGACATCTGCACCATTATCTAGTAAAGCAGAAGTTATTTGAGAGTAGCCTTTTTCTGCGGCCACCATTAAAGCGGTTGTCCCATCTAAAGCTTGAGCATTAGCATCAATATTTTGAGCCAACAGGAGAGATACTTGACCAAAATTACCATTTTTTACAGCCTGTACTAAGGCGCTTTCTTCTTTTTGCGAAGCCATACTAACAACTAATATCTATGTTTTTCAGATTTTAACTGATACAGTCTTTTCAGTTATCAGTTATCAGTTATCAGTTCAGAACTTAGGCAAAGGTACTATATATAGAGTTCAAAAACGATAGCGCTCTAGTTTTGAGCGCTATATCTATGGTCTGGTGCATAAGTCCTATATCAGTTATCAGTTATCAGTCAATACAGTTCAGTTAAGACTAAAACTCCTATGATATGGAACTGTTATATCATTTCTCAAAAACTTTTCTACATTTTATTGAACTGACAGATAAAGCTTAAAGGCTTTTTAGTGTTCAAAAAGTTACCATTTTAAGCAAGAGTTGGGCAAAAAAAATTACTTTCTTGCTCCCCGAATCCCCGAATCCCCGACTTCCCTACTCCTGAAAAAAGACTTTTTCAGCAAGCTCGAATTAATAATTCCCTGGCCTTATCGTAATGGCAACTGCTATAAGTATTAAAAAAGTATTAAAATCAACTCACTGCTATACTAAGTTTTATGAAGTTTTTTTACGAATCCTAGAGAGAAGAGAAATTATGGACCTACCAATTCCAGAATCTATTAAGCCTTGGCTCAACTTTTTCCATCCTGCAATTATGTGGGTACTTTTGGCCTTGACAATTTATGCTTTATATCTCGGTATTAAAGTTCGCAACAGTAGAACTGCCACAGATACAGAAAAGAAAAAAGAATTTGCGAAATTTAAAGTCAAACATCACCAAGTTGGCTCTATACTTCTAGCTTTATTGGTGATGGGGTCTATTGGTGGAATGGCCGTCACTTATATCAATAACGGCAAGTTGTTTTTTGGCCCCCATCTTCTAGCAGGATTAGCTATGACAGGAGCGATCGCTTTATCTGCTTCTTTGACTCCTTTTATGCAGAAAGGCCAAGACTGGGCACGCTATAGTCATATAGCTATTAACATTTCAATCGTTGGTCTTTTTAGTTGGCAAGCAGTAACAGGTGTAGAAATCTTGTTAAGAATTATCAGCAAGATGTAAAGCAGAATAATTGTTTCTTCAGCCCCCTTGCTATCTCAAAGCCACATAGATTTTTGTCACTAAATTTTTATGTCTGCGATCAGCAAAAGCAATGAGGGCTGGGAAACTTTTTTTAGATTTCTCGTTTATAAATAGCTATAAGTATTATTCATTCAGTATTTCAACCTTCTGGCAATGGCTGCCAGGTACTCATAAGTAAGTTCCGACCCAGGAGGCTAACTGATAACTGAAATTACCAAACCTCTACTTTCTGTTTCTTTGTTTAGGAAATGGCAAATTATAGGTAGTATGAAAATCTATCTGAGTTTTGTAGGTCAAGCACTGAGATACTTGATGTACTATTTTTAGTAATAAAGAATTGCCAGTCCTCTGAATTAAACCAGGAGAAATTTTTTGAATAAACTGAGGGAAGTTTACACCTACAGTCAAATCTAAATTCCA
Source organism: Okeania sp. (assembly GCF_035285525.1). GTDB lineage: Bacteria > Cyanobacteriota > Cyanobacteriia > Cyanobacteriales > Microcoleaceae > Trichodesmium. The sequence goes on from NZ_JAYKGW010000103.1 coordinate 3,080, forward strand.
TTTCGCCCCAGTAGTCACAGGAGAGAGTCCCAATTTTTGAATCTCTTTCTGACTACAGAATTGCTCCGTAGGTAACTCTACCAATCTCATTTCTGATTGAAATTGAATTTCATATCCAGGAGGTGTATAATCAGGCACCGGGATATTTCTAATTCTATATATTCCTACTGAGTCTGGCGGGAGTAATTCTAAACCAATTCTAGCTTCTACTTGGTATCCAAAAGAACCAAACTTTCCTATTAATAAATCATAGCCATTTTCTCCAAGAGGCTGAACTTTCATAGGATGAGCACATCGACAAAACCAATCTCGGTGAGATACAAAATGTTTTGCTACTGTTTCAGCATCTACATATAGTTCCATGCAGTCACTATATTTAGTATTAAACCAAGTAATTTTGCTAGTTTCTGATGTTTCTATTTGTTTTGTACTTAAGTAAAAATCATTAACCAAATTGTTGTCCTTATTTAAGGTTTCATCTGTTGCAAAATTGTGATGCATGATTCGCCCTCTTGTGTGTATATTATGCACTATACTCAATAATTTGAGGATTACCAAACTGGTATCTAAATTATATAGAAATAATTTATATTTAGTTAGGGAGCGGGGAGTAGGAAGTAGTTAAGAATCAGGAGGAATGAGGAGTTATGCAGAAGTTGCCTGGGAAAAATTGTTTCTTTTGGGGAGTGGGTAGTAGAGAGTAGGAAGTAGTTAAGAATCAGGAGGAATGAGGAGTTATAGAGAAGTTGCCTGGGAAAAATTGTTTCTTTTAGGGAGTGAGGAGTAAGGAGTAGGAAGTAGTTAAGAATCAGGAGGAATGAGGAGTTATGCAGAAGTTGGCTGGGAAAAATTGTTTGTTTATTTGTCATACTTACTCCAAAATTCTAACTTTTTGATTTTTCGTAAACCGTACCTTTTATGCCTAAAAACTTGCACTTTTTTAGTATCTAATTTTTATCTGTCAATGCTTTGATATTTAATCAGCAAACCTTATTTAGGAATTTTAAAGATTAGAAAGGTAATTATTAATTATTAATTATCAATTAGCTTTGGTTAAAATCATACTTGATTGAACTAAAGGCAGAAATTTTATTACAAATATGGGATAATGAAAACTATCTCTAATTAGAGCTGTCTAATTAAATTTTAAATCTTTTACAAGTAAAAATTTCAGCCTTTTTTTGTCGAAAAAAGATTTCTATAAGCAAAGCCTAATTATTGATTATCCATTGGTAAAAAAATTTACAAATTATTGAAAATTACTGAATATATTATGAAAGTATTTGTCGCTGGAGCAACTGGCCGAACAGGTTTGCGGATTGTCCAAGAGTTGGTGAAACAAGATATTTCTGTTAAAGCTTTAGTTCGCAACTTAGAAACAGCAAGAGAAATTTTACCTCCAGAAGCAGAGTTGATCGTGGGAGATGTTCTTGATTATAAGGGTCTCCATGATGCTATTGGTGATAGTACAGTGGTGATATGTGCTACAGGTGCTAAACCTGATTTTGATTTTACTGGTCCATATAAGGTTGATTATTTAGGAACTAAAAATTTAGTAGATGTTAGCAAACAGAAGGGAATTGAACGTTTTGTTTTGGTTTCATCCTTGTGTGTGTCTAAATTTTTTCATCCGCTAAATTTATTCTGGTTAGTTTTGTTTTGGAAAAAACAAGCTGAAAAATATATTGAGAAAAGTGGTATTAATTATACTATTGTTCGCCCTGGTGGTCTAAAAAATGATGACGATCAACTTCCTATTGTGATGGAATCTAGCGATCGCTTATTTGAAGGTAGTATTCCTCGCATTAAGGTAGGACAAGTTTGTGTGGAAGCAATGTTTCAACCAGCAGCTAGCAATAAAATTGTTGAAATTGTTACTCAAGCAAAAGCACCAGGAAAATCTTTGGCAGAATTATTTATCTCTGTTTCTTGACAGTAATTTTCAGGGGAGAAGCCAGAATCAATAATCTAGAAGGAGTGAGAATCACAGAAGAAGAAGCCGAAAGAATCTTCCGTTGATTTTCTCCCCTATTTTGTTTGTTTGCCCAAAATCTTAGATTTTTGATTTTTAAGCGATTTTTTGGGAACCGTACCGTACCGAAATTACCTAAAAGCTCCTACTTTATTAGTACCTGCAAAATCTAAAACCTTTAGCTGAATGCTTACAACAAAATTACGGATTCAAGAGTTGAGTAAATGTAGTTCATCTAGAAAACTATTAAAATACAGCAGATTTCCAGCATAATGAAGTACAGACCTTAAAAATTAAATGTTCCGAGTGGGGATATTTTCCTCTGATGGGTGTACTTTACCAAAAAATGAGGTATAAAGCCTCCCCTGGTTCAGGGATGAAAAAATGTTTAACTCAGTATTTCAAGCCTCCGACTTTATCGGAGGTTCACTGATAACTCAATTGTGCAGTTCCTCTTCCAGAGGCTAACTGATAACTGATAACTGAAATGACCAAGGTGAAGTCTGCTGTATTTACTCATAAAATTACTTTTGAATAATTTAGATGCGTTCTGTTAAACCGAAAATTATCAACAATAAACAAAAGCCTTCTCCAGTTGGTTTTATATTTGTCAAACGTCTAATTTTTGTATCTATACTTATAGCTTCTTTTACATCTTTTTTCCAGATTTTTAAGGGAGCATTCAATCTAAATAGACAAGAATTAATTGAACTAATTTCCCCTAGTCAATATGATTATAATAATGCAGAACAATGGCCTCAACTAGCAATGAAAGGTGGAGATCCTTATATTCGAGCCTTAATGCGAACTATTTCAGCGAGTGAATCTAATTATGCTCAACCTTATCATGTTGTTTATACAGGTAAAAAAGTATCTAACCTGAAAAAACATCCAGATTGGTGTATCAAAATTGTTTCCGGTCCGAATCAAGGAAAATGTAGCACCGCAGCAGGAAGATATCAAATGTTAACCAGTACCTGGTATTATACAGCCAAACGTTATCATCCCCGACCTAGTTGGTCTGTTTTTCAGACATCTTACAGTTTTGAGCCACAATATCAGGATGCTGTGGTACATGATTGGTTAAGCGATCGCAAGTATTGGCAGGCAGATATTCCAGAGTTATTAAGACAGGGAAAATTAGATCGAGTTTTGCGGTTATTATCAGGTACATGGACGAGTTTAGGATATGGAATTGAAACTAATTCTATGAGTAGACATTTACCTAAAGTATATGAGAAAGTTTTAGAAGATGAATTAAGTTTATTGGAGGATAATTTTTCTCAGAAACAAGAAAATTCTCAGGTAGGAGTAATATAGAATTTGGTTGAACAGTCGTCCCTATCGACGAGAGGAAGCAATCTCAGGGGGTTAAGAGATTGCTTCCTTCCACGGAGTGACCGTCGCAATGACTTAGCTATAGTAATTACCCGGATTCTATATAAAACAACAATTTCCTAAGTTATGAATTACTAAAAATGACGATTTATTAACTTCTAAATTTTTTGCACAGGAGCATTTTATGGCGATACTCCTAGCCAATATTTATTGCTAAAAAATAATTCGGTAATCTTGTATAGCAATGTGCAGGAGCTGTCCAATAGCTAAAAGCCTTATATTATCAGCTATCATTCTCCCTGTTCCCTGCGCGCAGCGCTATAATATTTTTTTTTAGTCTACTTCTTATTATCCAGATTGTCAACGGTTTTGAAAGATAAGCGATCGCGCAGCGGAACGGAGTTCTATCCCTCGATAGATTTGTTTGCCCGAAAACAATATCTATAAAACGACCCAATATGTTAACATGAAATCAAAACCTGAATTACCAGGAGAGCAACAATGGTAGCAGTTCCCAAACCGTATCAAATGACCCCCCAAGAATACCTTGAATGGGAGGAAAAACAACCGATTAAATATGAATATATGAACGGTCAAGTTTTTGCCATGACTGGAGGAACTATTCCTCATAACGACATTAGTCTTAATTTGGCAGCGGCTTTAAAAAATCATCTACGGGGTAAAGGGTGTAAAGTGTCAATGGCAGATGCTAAACTGGGAGTATCCGAAAACGGACCTTTTTATTATCCTGATGTCATGGTAACTTGCAATGAAAGAGACCGACGTGCGACTAAAGTTATTTATCATCCTTGTTTAGTGGTGGAGGTATTATCTCCAGGAACTGAAGCTTTTAACAGGGGGAAAAAGTTTAAAAATTATCGCAATATTTCTACTTTAAAAGAATACGTTTTAATTGATGCGCGAGAGATGACAGTAGAGTGTTTTCGACCTAAGGAAAATGGTGTTTGGGAAATTTATAATTATGGGGAAGGTGAGGAAGTAACCTTAACTTCTGTAGATTTTAGCTTTCCCATTGAGATGCTTTATGAGGATGTAGTTTTGGAGGAAGTAGAGGAATAAGAACGTTTACTATTGAATTTCTCCACCAGCTAAATGTTATAGTGGTAATCTTAGTGGAAAATTTGACAATTATCGAAAATCTCAACTGAAGATAATTTCTATAATATTAACCCTAATAATAATCAGAAAAATTGACTTATGTCTGGTCATATAATTAATTCCCCAACTCAATTAAGCTTTTTTAATCTTGATAAACCTATTAATTTACAAATATATGAGTATCGGTTTACTTTTATAGATTTGTTTGCTGGAATTGGCGGCTTTAGAATTCCTCTAGAAAAATTAGGAGGTAAATGTTTAGGATATTCAGAAATTGACTCCAATTCTCTTCAGGTTTATAAGCAAAATTTTCTAACTGGATATATCAATAATGATGAAAAATATTTGGGAGATATTACTAAAATTTCTGAGTTACCTTGGCAAGTTAATTTGATCGTAGGTGGTGTTCCTTGTCAACCTTGGTCTGTAGCTGGAAAGTTAAGGGGTTTTGATGATTCTAGAGGAAAACTTTGGTTTGATGCTATCAGAATTGTGGAGAAAAATCAACCAGAAGCTTTTATTTTTG
>NZ_JAYKGW010000104.1:0-63897 GCF_035285525.1 Okeania sp.
AGGGGGGAGAAAGACTGAAAGGGAAGGGGGAGAAGGACTCCCCTCTCTCTGCAAGAGAAGGGGGAGAAAGACTGAAAGAGAAGGGGGAGAAGGACTCCCCTCTCTCTGCAAGAGAAGGGGGAGAAAGACTCCCCTCTCTCTGCAAGGGAAGGGAGAGAAAGACTCCCCTCTCCTCGCAGGAGAGGGGTTGGGGGAGAGGTCTTAAGCATCGCCCGAAAATATTAAGAACGGGCAAGATAGATGCCCATTCCACAGTTTGATATAAAAACTTCTTAATTGGCGATAATTTCCAGAATACCTCGGTCTCCATCAAGATTAGCTTCCACTCCCACAGGTAAAGCAGCATTAGGACCATCATGGCCAAAGGGAAGTTCAGAGACAATAGGAATATTCAAATCAGACAAGCGATCGCGCAATACTTCCTCCACAGTAAACTCAGTCAAATTCATTCGTCCAGGGGAACAGTCACTAAACCTCCCTAGAGCAATACCTTTAATCTGCTGTAAAACACCAGCCATCCGCCACTGGGTCAACATTCGGTCAATACAATAAGGAGGTTCATTCACATCTTCTAAAGCTAAAATTGTCCCACTCAAATCTGGTTGATATTTAGTACCTAATAAATGACTTGCTACAGTCAAGTTGGCTGGCATTAAACTGCCCTTTGCTTGGCCACCACCCCAACCATTTCCTTTGAGAGGTTCTAAGGGACGACCCTCCACTAAATCAAATAGTCTTTGAATGGACCATTCTGGTTCAGCAGATAATGTGGCCAATAATGGACCATGAACGCAGAAAAAGTCCATCTGGCTAAAAGTCCAGAGTAGAGCGGTAATATCAGAAAAACCAATCAACCATTTAGGAGGGAACGATGAGTCATGATTTGGGTATTGCCAGTTTTCTAACAAGCGAGTAGCACCATAACCACCCCGAGAGCAAAGAAGACCACGACAATTTTCATTATTAATAGCTGTTGCTAATTGACTATAGCGACTTTCATCTGTACCTGCTAAATAACCCCATTGTTTGTCATAGTTGGGAATAAGTTCCACTTTATAGCCATGCGATCGCCAAATTTCTATTCCTTTTTGTAGACCATCTAATTCTCGTAAACAACCACTAGGAGAAACAACTTGTAGTAAGTCACCTGGTTTTAAGTAGTTTTGATTTAGCACAATTATTTATATTATTTTGTAGTCTTATTCACAACTAGGATATTACGATTTCCTGGATTTAATTTCTCATAGATAAATTTATCAACACTTTCATAAATCAAGAATATTCCTAATCTCCCGATCGAGCGTTCTTCTAAGGTTTTTTGTGTAGTTAAAGTTTCTTCTTCTAAAATATCTGGATCGGTAGGATCGTAATGTTTACCTGTATCTTCAATATTAATAGTTAGACTTTCCTCATCTATTTCCGCTTGTATGCGAATATCTCCTGATAAACCAGCTTCATTATATCCATGAGTAATAATATTTGTTACTATTTCATCTACTGCTAAACATAATTTATATGATGCTTTCTTTTCTAAACCAGCTTCTGCTGCTGCTGATTTAATATATTTACGAACTTTTCCTAAATTATCTAGTGTTCCTGGTAATATTAATAGTTCCATAAATACTCCTTTCTTTAGTTTTGTTTTTAATAAAAAGTAAAATCAATTATTGCACAAAAATCACTAATTATTTATCAAATAATTCAATTTTAAAGCCTCCTCTTTCAAGGGAAAAAATATTTTTTTCCTTGGAGGTAATTATCAATTATCCATCAATAAACCTACTCCCTATTTTCTAATAATTTTAGCTAATTTCTGCGAACTGCTAACATTGTAATATCATCAAATTGTGGTGCATCCTCCATATAATCAAACAATTTATTTTTAATGCGCTTCATCAATTCTAATGCAGAATCAGGAGGTTTTTCCACCAATTCTTTTAGCCTTTTGTCTGTAAATAACTTTCCTTCAGGACATTTGGCTTCCGTTACGCCATCAGTATAACCTATAAGTATTTCTCCAGGTTCTAACTGAACTTCCTTAATTTGAAACTTCATATTTGGCATCATCCCCACCGCAGGTCCAGTTGGGTTTAGGGTTTGTTTTATACCATCTTGATTAAGAATAAATAATGGTTCATGGCCTCCATTCACATAACTAAGTAAACCTGTTTTTGGGTCTAGCACCCCAAAAAATAATGTAGCAAACATACTCATTTGCCAGTGGTTTTCGGCAACGTAGTCATTAGTCAGGCGAACAGCTTGAAGAGCTTTATTGTGAGCCAAATTAATTGAACTTCCAGTTTCTTGTAGTTGATTTTCCTGAGAAGAAAAGATGCGAATTAAGCTACGGAATAAAGCCATAAACAACGCTGCACCTACTCCCTTATCACAAACATCTGCTATTACTAAACCTATTTGATCATTGCCAAGGGAAAAAGCATCATAAAAATCTCCTGCTACTTGTTTAGCTGGATGAAAACAAGCAACTATTTCCCACTCATCCAACTTAGGAATATCGTAGGGAAGAAAATCTATTTGAATTTGTCTACCCTTTTCTAATTCATGGTCAAGAGCTTTAGAATAAGTATCTAGTTTTCCATAAAGTCTGGCATTTTCTAGAACTAACCCTATGTGTTCTGCAGTTGCTTCCATTGACTCTGCCATTCTCTCAGTAAAATGATTAGGTTCAGAGTGCAATAAAGTAATAATACCAAGGACATCTTGATTATTAATAATAGGCACACCTAATGCGGAACGAACTATATAAGGTTGATTAGGTAAAGTTAACCAGCGATCATCCTGTTCAGTATCCGTAATTAATCCTATTTGACGGTTACGACATACCCAACCTGCTAACCCTTGGTCTAAAACACTACCAATTAGTTGAGCGCGTTGTTCGGGGGTTACTTCCGTGCGAGTGAGAATAGCATCTACAATTTTCCCAGATACAGGGTCTAGTAAAAATAGACTTCCCTTTTCGGTAGCAGTGACATCAGCACAAACATCTAAAGTTTTTTGTAATGCTCCTCTAATTACTCCTCCTGGCCTAGCAGTGCATTTTGTTGTTACTTCAGTTAATACTTTTTGAGCTACTACGAAGGCTGCTAGTTCTTTTGTGACTTTGGCCATTTCCTGCTTTAGCAAGTTTAGTTCTTCCCGGAGTTTTTCTTCTGTAGTTGCCATTTCTAATAATACTCTTAGTCTGTTAATAATAGGACTTACGCACGCGCAACCTATTTCTGTCATTGCGAGGAAGGAGCGAAGCAATCTCAAATGACCAAAACTCAGCGATTATGCGTAAGTCCTGAATAATATAGAAACCATCTCAGGAGATAGACGGAAAGATTATTGTATGTCAATAATCTTTCCTCTTTTAATTATGACTTATATAGAATCCGGCTACAAGTGTATATGTTCATAATTTTATCTACACTTTCCACTCCCCATCTTCCCATCTCCCCATCTCCCCATCTCCCAAAACTATATAACGAGTATTCAACCGGATTTTATATTACGCATAACCATAATACCTAGTATGGGACAAATGGCATTTGCCCCATACATACATACAATTGTTGTATAGCTTCACATTTTGCCTAATTCGTGTTAATCTCATAATTTGTAAAGTTCCTACACGCTTGATCTTAACAGGACTTACCCATGAGTAACACAATTTCGACGTTTGAGACTACTATCCTTACGGACTGCGACCCATTCATGTCGCGGAGCGAAACCCTGACGCTCGTATCGGACAGAAACACGTTGTTCTGCGTAAGTCCTAATTAATTCTGACAGTTCAATACCTCTATAGCTAGGTAATTTTAGAGCATCTCAACCGTTGGTCAACCTTTATCAATTTTATTACATAGCAGCTTTTGGTAATAAGAGGCTAAAAAGCCTTGATATTTCTCTAAAAGGTCATCAGACAAAAATTTCCCTCCCTTAATGGAACCTCTACAGAGATGGCTTTGACAATTACAATTAGGAACAGCGACTGAAATCCATTCAGACATACAATAATCAAAAGTTATTTCTTCTCCTTTCGCAATTGGTTTCATTGCCACCAAATTATATCCATTAAACCTATTTGACTTAATCCCACAATTTGGCTCACAGGAATGATTAACCAACTCAAAAGGTTCATCTAGCCTCACATGAGCATCTATGTCAATTTGCAGAGTTTGCCAAGTTCTCTCTGGCATTTTGCCTATGGGCTTCCCTACTATGACAATATCGTTAGCATCAAAATCTCTATTAGCAAAGACCCCCTCCCTTTATCAGAAGTTTTTAATACAACTACATAAGATGATTTTTTATGGTTAATTTCTTCGTTTAACATCATTAAGTGCTTCTGCCATTATTAGAAACTGGACTTACGCAGTACCGCTATAGCGAGTATGGGGGAATGCCATTCACCCCTACAGATAGTCTATAATTTCGTTTTTTCGTAAGTCTTGAGAAACCTACAATTTTCTATAAAAATAGATAATTTTCTATAAAATTACAGGACTTACACGGGAGGCACTATATATATATATAGAGTCCTGGTGCGTTGTGCGTTGTACGGTTTACATATCGCGTAGCGTTTCAGCGCTTGAGCCGACATATAAAGCGGAGCTTTGCGGAACGCAAAACACACCCTACCAGTAGCGTTCATGGCTTTAGTCCTAAATTATTTGAAATTTAGCCGTTGCTGATTATGGGTATGATTTTGCCCCCCGATTTCCCCAAAGTTGAGGGGCAAAACTATGAAATTCTAGTAAAATTGGGGATGCGGGGGGGGCTTGATCAAAACCAAACAATCGCCCATTCATACTTCAATTCACCAACGACGAAATTTATATACTCCAAAGCTCAGGGTTTGCAGACCAAACTCTTACAGTTCAATATTGTAATAATTACGCTTCTATTTGAGCTGCATCATACTCATCCAGCAAATAAATACTCTGGTCGAAACCAGTTTTAGTAATAGTTTCCTTTACTGTTTCTTGAACGCCTACCATATAAATGTCAACCCCTGTTCCCATTTTTTGTTTAGCAAAAATCAATACCCGTAGACCTGCACTTGCCATAAATTCTAGTTCTTGCATCATCAAAACCAGTCTTTTTGGACTTGTAGCTGCTGCTTCCTCTACTTTGGTTTTAAAATCAGGAGCTGTAGCTCCATCTAATTCTCCAGATAATGTTATTTTCGCAATATTATCTTTGATTGTTTCTAGGGTTGCTGTAAAAGCCATAATTTTTCCTTTGTTGTTGATCTTTTTATGATTTTGTAGAAATTTCACTGGGGAGTGAAATTTTTGTCCTCTTTATAATATAATATCAGTTTTTAGGTTAAAAAAATTAGCATCAGAAAGCTCACACAAGAGTAGAAAAATTAAGAGACTATTCTTCCAACTAATTCCTCTATCAGGACTTACACGGGAGGAACCCGGTTTCTACAGTAAATCATTGTTTTTGACAATAAATATCCACCCTCGTACCCGGTTTCTGGGTTCGCGTGGCTTTAGTCCTGTCTATAACTCCCATTCATCCTGACTCTGTAGGGACGTTGCATAAGGGCATCCCTACGAATCTGTACGGACGTTGCATGAAACGTCCCTACTCCCTATTTACTTACCAGAATAACTACAGAGCGATCGCCCAGGAATAACCCATGTTGATTTTCCAAAACAGGTTCGCTTCCTGGTTCCCAAGCATCTTCTGGGGAAGCACAAGCAGTATTAGCAAAAACGTGCCACTTTTTCCCATCTGATAAACCAGGAATATCAAACCAGAGAGTATCCCAGTGCATATTCATTGCCACATAAATATCATTATCTACCTCTGTTGCTTCTCTTGCGTGTTTACCACAAAGCATAAAAGCCAAAGTCCGAGAATGAGAAGACCAGTCAGCATTCCAAACCTGAGTACCATGCCAAGTAATGTCTAAATTTCCACTACCCGCATAATCTTGATTGCGGAAATGGTAACGATTTCTCAATACTGGGTGTGCTTTCCGAAATGCAATACAATTCTTCACAAACTTGAATAAGTTGGCATTTGTTTCCAGAAATTCCCAATTTAGCCAATTTAATTCGGAGTCGTGGCAATAAGTATTATTATTACCATTTTTACTCCGCCCTATTTCATCACCCATCAATAACATCGGAACACCTTGACTCACCATCATAATTGCGATCGCATTTCGCATCTGACGACTACGCAAAGCATTTATTCCTGGGTCATCAGTCCAACCTTCTGCCCCACAGTTCCAACTTTCGTTATCATTAGCACCATCATTATTATTTTCACCATTAGCTTCATTATGCTTACCATTGTAAGACACCATATCTGCTAAAGTGAAACCGTCATGGGCGGTAATAAAATTAATAGATGTTGCTGGAGCGCGACCTTGCCCAGCATAGAGGTCTGGAGAACCTTGTATCCGTTGTGCCATTTCCCCTACAGCACAATCACCCTTAATAAACCTGCGAATAGAATCCCGATATTTACCATTCCATTCTGCCCAACGTCCAAAAGCGGGAAAAGAACCCACCTGATATAAACCACCAGCATCCCAAGCTTCTGCAATCAACTTACAGTTAGCTAAAATTGGGTCAAAAGCCAAAGTTTCTAATAGTGGAGGATTTGCTAATGGTGCGCCCCAAGGATCCCGTCCCAGAATTGAAGCCAAATCAAACCGGAAACCATCAATATGATATTCACTCGCCCAATAACGCAAACAATCTAATACCACATTTCTGACAATTGGGTTATTACAATTAAGAGTATTACCACAACCACTAAAATTAAAATAATAACCTTCGGGTGTTAACATATAATATGTCTTATTGTCAATACCCCTAAAAGAAATTGTCGGACCGTTTTCATTTCCTTCCGCCGTGTGGTTAAACACAACATCTAAAATGACTTCAATGCCATTCTTATGCAGTTCCTTAACTAGAGCTTTTAACTCATCTATCTGCATCCCCAACTTACCTGTAGCAGCATATCCAGCTTTAGGAGCAAAAAAACCGACCGTACTATAACCCCAATAATTGTAGAGCATCTCCCCTGTAATCGGGCTAGGACGAGAATTTTCAAACTCATCAAATTCATAAACAGGCATTAACTCAATAGCATTAATACCCAATTCTTTGAGGTAAGGAATTTTTTCCCGAATGCCAGCAAATGTTCCTGGATGTTTGACACCAGAAGAAGGATGAGCAGTAAAACTGCGAACGTGCATTTCATAAATAATCTGATCTTGTGGGGGAATCTCTAGAGGGCGGTCATTTTCCCAGTCAAAATCATCAAAAGCAATTCTCGCCCGATGTTGATAAATATCATCCCAGTTTGGTGTTTTTCCCCAAACATCGCGACCCCCAATAATCTTAGCATAAGGATCCATGAGAATTTTACTTTGGTCGAACCATTGACCGTCATGGAAATTATTTGGTCCATCCATGCGATAACCATATTCAATATTTTCAACATCGAGGTTGAATACAATCATAGAATAGACATTTCCTATCCGAAATTCTTCAGGAAAAGGAATTTCTGCCATTGGTTGGGGAGCGCCTTTTTCAAATAAGACTAACGTACAGGATGTAGCGTGGGAAGAAAATATGGAAAAATTTACTCCCCCTGACATCATCGTTGCACCAAATGGAAAAGGGTTTCCCCTACGGAATTTAAAGTCACCGTGACTATGGGTAGGATGAATATCAATACGGTCTTGTAACATTTATTTTTGTTAGTATACGGTTGAGTACGGGCACGACTTTAATGAACAGGACTAACGCAGACAAACCTATCAACCCGGTTTTTTGTAGATGTTTATGTGTGGAAAAACAATGATTTACTGTAGAAACCGGGTTCCTCCCGTGTAAGTCCTGCATTATTAATTATCCATTATTTATTCCTTGAGTTTTTCGATTCCTTCATCAACTTTTTCCACAGTTATGAAAAAGTCTAGAAACCCAGTCACAGACATAGTATCTTGAAGCTCTTCAGAAAGTCCTACCAATACAACTTTTCCTTCTTGAGTTTCTGTTTGTCGATATAATGATAGTAACATTCGTAACCCAGCACTAGACATATATGGCACATTGGTCATATCCATCAGGATTTTGCTACCGGGTTCCGCTAGAGGTACAACTTGTTTTTGAACATTAGGTGCTGTATTAGCATCAATGTCTCCAATTAGTTCTACTACTTTAATTTCTTCTTCTGTTCTAATATTAATTTCGATTGCCATTTGATTTAGTGTAATAATACTTGGATGTTTTAGATGTAGGTTAGGTTGAGGCACGAAACCCAACACAGTATATGTTAATTCAATAAGGTACCTGAATGATTACATTTTTTCAACGTAGGTTGGGTTGAGGTACGAAACCCAACACAGTATATGTTAATTCAATAGGGTGTCTTAATGAAATGTAACACACCACCTACCCATATATTATCGGTGCATTCCGCACTCTACTTAACTAATGTACTTAAAACCTCTCCCCTAACCCCTCTCCTGCAAGGAGAGGGGAAAAATTCCTCCCCCTTCTCTTGCCGACAAGGGGGTTGGGGGGTTAGGTTTCACCTTCTGGTTAAGGAGAGGGGAAAAATTCCTCCCCCTTCTCTTGCAGGGAAGGGGGTTGGGGGGTTAGGTTTCACCCATACTGTTTCTGGTTTTAGTTAGGTACAATATTGACCTTAACTGTCACCCGCTCCTTAGTCTCAGGCAACTTCACAAAAAGTTTATCCGCATCAAAATCACTGTAGGGTTTACCATCAATTTCTACAGAACCAATTTTTATGCTACCAGGAGGCAAAATATCCGGCGACACTCGCAAAATATTATCAGGGAAACCACCAGGAATAGGTTTAAAGTAGAAATCCATTGGTTGCTTAGTCACCAACAAATTAGTATAAACCGCAGCCAAATAACATAACTCTGTCGAGTGATAACCACTCATAGAGTGGGAACCTTTACCCCGTTCATTACCACTTGCCAAGAAAGGAATACCATTAGCAAGAACATTGAAATAAACCCCACCATCTTCTGTATCTAAGAACCAAGCGTTATAAAAAGCAGCAGCTTCTCGTGCTAACCGATGATATTCTTCTTCTTTGAGTGTTCCTGCTAGAATATAATAAGCTAGAATAGACTGTTCTTGCTGCCACCAAGCTTTGCGATCATGCCAAACAAAACGGTGAGTCTTTTCACCTTCTCCTAATGCTCTTTCCACCACATCATACCAACCACCTCGTTGTTGGTCACTACCCACTGCTGGCATCACTTCAGCAATTTTCTTCGCTAAATCAACATAAGTATCCTTAGATTTGAGACTATTCATCCGCATCAAGTTCCAAGCAATTTTCATGTTGTGACCAACTACTGCTCGGTTTTGCTGCCATCCCCAGGTCTGGTCTGGACTCCAGTCTTCAAAGAATTTTTCGTTAACAAATGGGCAGTTTTCATAATCAGGGAAACGCTTTTCAATAGTATCAAAAGTGTATTCGAGCATATCTGCATATTCTGGTTTTTCGGTTGCTAACCAAAGATTAATTAGATATGCTGGTGCATGGTCTCCCACTGAGTTCCAGTTTTTAGTTCCTTTATTCCGACCTAATGACTCACTTAAAGGATCCAGAGTAATAGGATCGAGGTGGGAATAATAACCACCCCGTTCAGTTTTATCTAAGAAAAAGTCATTAAACAACTTAATTGTTTTCTCGGTATCATCTATGATCCGAGGATCCCCATTGAGGCGATAAGTTTGCAAAGGACCTGCGAGAGCATAAATTTGTTCGTAAGCGGGAATAGCATCATAGTCATCGCCAAATTCTGAAGTAAAAATTTTCTGTTCCCGTTCCCCTTGCACATCAATACCGTGATACCAATAAACGATACCTTCGTCTAAGTCTACAAACCTCATGTGGTCTCGTAGATAGTCAGTACCTTTTTCTGCTGCTTCTAAGAAAACTTCTTCCCCAGTCATCATGTATGCTGTTGCCATTCCATAAACCATCCGGGAGATAGTGTCAGTTTCTTGACGGAAGTTTACCTGTGATTTTGCTCCAGAAAGACTTAAGGTGGTGCGGTAGTTACGGTAGTCGATTTCTTCGTTGCCAAATTGAGCTTTGACATAAAAATTAGCTAGAGACCGAACTTGATCTACCCACCAGTTTTGTTTTTCAAATTTGTAACTATCTGCTTTAGCACCGACAAATACTATTTGTTTGGCTTCAAATATGGGACTATCTGGGTAAAATACCCCATAAGTGAATAGATAACGACCAGGTTGCAACATGGAGCGCATAGAACCTGTAGCATCTGGATATGCTTCGTCTAAGTTTTGGATAATTTTAGCATAACTGGTAGGAGTTAACTTAGCTTGAAATTCTCTACCATCGGTTGTTTTGATGCCAAAAATATCTGTGGTTGAGTCGAATTTAGTAACGTACCCTGCGATTAGATCGGAGAAGGTAAACTCTACTGGGATAGTCATGTTTTGATTATGTTTAAACTATGTTGACAAGTGAGGTACTTTTATATCCTTGCCCCCCTTTGTCAGGGGGACTTTGAAGACTCCCCCTTACAAAGGGGGATTTAGGGGGATCATAGTACTTTATAAATATGGCGATTGCTATAACAGAACTTACGCAAAGACACTATATATGATATCGTGTATGGGTGCGTTGCGCTACCGCTAACGCACTAGACCGACACTTACCCATGAACCCTATTATTAGGGTGCGTTACACTGACGTTAACGCACCGATAAGCTATATATAGTCCCTTTGCGTAAGTCCTATTATAAACATTTACGATCAACCGGGTTTCTGGGTTTGGTGTGCGTAAGTCCTGCTTTGGTTAAAACTATAATGGATAATGAAAACTATCTCTAATTATCCATTATCCATTAGACTCGATAGCTTCGACAAATTTTTCCATAAATTCATCTGTGACACCAGGGTGCTTTGCAGTGATTAAGTTACCATCAATAACTAAATCTGCTGTTTGGTCTCCATCAAAGATGACATCTGCTCCAGCATTTTCTACATCACAAATGATATTATGAGCGCAAGTTACTTTTTTATCTTTAATCATTTCATTGTCTGCACAAAATAGCCATAAACTATGACAAATTGCACCTAATTTTACGTTCTCTGTATTAACAGCATTGCGCAAAAATACTACTGCTGGTGCTTGATTTTTTTCACCTTTCTTGGGGTTTACCTGATAACGCAATCTATCGGTTGCATAAGCACCAATACAGATGATACCTTTATAGTCTTCAGGTTTAACGTCATTTACTTCTGTAGTGACTGTAACTTGTTCTTCAACAACGTTATTTTCTGGGTTAGAACCAAAGTGTAATTCTGGTTGTCCCCACAAGTGAGTGATGTATTCTACTTCGTAGCCTTTTGTCGGAAAAAATTCATTAAATTTACGATATTCTGTCGAATCGAAATGATCTTCAATTAAAACGCCAATTTTACCTTTTGTTGCCATTGTTTTTTTTGAATCCTGATTTTCTTGAGTATAACTTAAAAAATGAATCTAAATAATAAATACCTCTCCCCCAACCCCTCTCCTACAAGGAGAGGGGAGATATGCTCCCTCTGACAAATCTGCCTTTCAAAGCTATGCTTTACCCACATCTTTCTTAACATTTCTCAAAGAGCAGGGATTAGGTATCAGGAGAACTGGGAAATGGCGGTATCAGGTAGGCAGCATAGATGCTCATAAAAGTCAAGCCATCTGCTGTTTTTTAAATCTCGAAACCATTAACCAATAAGGCTTTCAAAATTGTAAATAATTATGTGGGTAATGGATAGCTTTCAAAAAAGGGCAGGGGAGGGGAATAGAAAGGAGGTTAATAAATACCTCTCCCCTAACCCCTCTCCTACAAGGAGAGGGGAAATATACTTCCCCAACGCTAGCAGGGAAGGGGGTTGGGGGGTTAGGTTTTTTCAAGCTAGACAAACTACTACATTAGCTGAAACAGTTGGCTTTCCTTAAATTTGAGTATCTAACTATTTAGCTTTATGTAGTAATCAATTTCAATAATGATTCATTAGCAAATACATCCCGGTAGAACGTTAATTGTTCAGTTTTCAAGTAGCAACCACCTCGGTGACCGCGACGTACCCAAGTCACATTACCTTTAGCAATGGTTTCGTTAGTTTCTAAGTCTACACTCTTCCATTCAAAATATGTATGCTCTCCATAGAACATCACGATTGGCCAGCACATAATAACACCTGGTTGAGAAATCAACGCCCACCAATGCTGTTCCCGTTCTTTTTGTTGTTCTAAACCCCGGTAAGGTCCATCTTGGCAAAAATAAACTAAATCTTCGCGATATTCATCAGTTAAAATATCACCACGTCCTTGTCTCAAAGCTTCGCAATGACTTGGCCACCACTCTTTATTTTCTTTTTCTATTTGTTCTAATGTGTAGTCAGGACCAATTTCTGGTAATGTTGCTTCTTTCATAGCACAGATTTTTTCTGCTAGAGCAATCATCTCTTTTGCAACATCAGCACTTGCTGGAACAGCTCTAGAGTAATCTGCTGTTAAATCTTTGTAGTAACTTGTACGCGCCATAATACTCCTATTAGTTAGTTGTTTTGTTACCTATTTGAAATTAAAAGTTACAGAACTTACACAAAAACCGGGTTTGTCAAAAATTTTGTAGTTTAAATAAGAAAAATTAAGGTGATAAACCTGGTTTCTTGTTGGGGGTGCATTAGTCCCAAATCAATCAGTCAACTGATTAGTCAACATTAGTTCTGCTACATCATTTTGCAATTGATTAGCAGCTCCAATATCCATAATCAACTGTGCTACTGTTGAGCTTCGTTGACCTGCCAATGTCATTTTACCATCATAGACAAATGTGTAAGCAGTTCTTTCTGGAAATGGTCTTATTTCTTTGACGTACTTACTGTGTTCGCTTATCAACTCTTGATATTCTTGAGATATAAAAAGTTGTTCTAGGTCTAAGCGATTCCAGAAAGCTATTTCCATAGCAGCTTGATAGTTGAGTTCTGGTGCTTCAGAGTGGGATACTCCACCTGCATCCGGCCTAGTGTTATCTACTTCTTCAAATAGATGTAATCGTAGTTTCAATACTTGAGGCATTTTGGCTAGAGCTGGTGCAAACCTTTCTTTATAGTATACCCGAAACTCTTCCACACTTACTCCATCCGCTTTCCTAATCATGCAGTGGTACTTTTCTAATCCTTGAGAACCATTAGGAGAACCATTGGCAATTCCATCTTTGAAAGTGATAGAGTTACCAGGTGTGGTATTATAACCTATGGCTTTGCTAAAGATGTTATGCTCATCATCCATCAAAATAGTTGCCGCTTTGAACCATGTTTCCCGGTCTTCTACTGTTTTGAAGGTTAATTCAGCAATACCATCAAAGTTTTCTTCTGGAGTAGAAGCATCTACTAAATCTCCAATACTAGGCCATACTCCCCCATCATTATGGGCAACATGAAATTGCCAATATTGGTACTGACCTGGTAGACGGGCACAAACTGGTCCGTGAACATCTCTCCAATAGTCATCAAATAGTTCCAGGGTTATTCCTTTTCTTTTCCACAGGAGAACATAAAAAGCCACTTGTGCTTCCTGGTCGCGACTTGAATAGTCGGCAATTTCTCCTTTTTTGATTGGAGTTGATACCATAGTTTACTGCCTTTGTTGTTTTTCAGATATTTAAGGAGTCGATCTCTGGTTCTGCTGAAGTGACCAAAGTAAAGATTTTTGAAGCTTTAGAATCTAACTTCAGTGCTTCAACCAGAACCATGCTAGCACAGTTTAATAATTCTCCCTCATGGAAATTGTCAAAAATGCTGGTAATTACTTTGGTGGGAATAATTCGTTTAATTCCTCTTTTAATTCTCCGAGAGCGCCGAAGCAACCTGCTGCTTTATTAAATCCGGCATAAACACAGGTGAATACTAGCAGTTCCTCTATTTCTTCCAAAGTAGCTCCTTGAGACATTGCCATTTTCACATGAGCGCCAAATGGGTTTCCTGGACCAACATGATCTTGATTAACCACATCTATTGCTACTGTGATTAGAGCTTTGGTTTTTTGGTCTATTATGGGTAAACCCCATGCTTCTCCTGCTACACGAGTACAAAAGTCCCCAAATTTAGGATTTATGCTATTTAAGCCTTCTTGAAGTGCTTGGTCGTCCAATACCGCGTTTTTGTATGCCATAGTTTTAGTTGCTTGCTCTAGTTATCTTTAATTTTTGTCTTGTGTTTAAGGGCTGCGATCAAATTAGCCTTGTCCTCCATCATCACCTTCTGATATTGAGTGAGTAGATAATCGTTACTATATTTAATTTAAGATAATGTGGACAAACTAATTTATTGTCCTTATGACTTACACAGAAACCCCATCGAACCAGGAAATTTCCCTATCTGAACAGCAAAACAATAATTAGGGCAATAAACTCCCTTTATTGCTTGGGCGTGCGTAAGTCCTAGTCCATATTAATCTACTTTTCGCCGCTCGATCTACTAACTTTTATTAGCTTTGCCCTAGAAAATTGTTTCCTATCTAAATCTAAACTATCATTAGTTATTTATCTTTTTTTATTTCCAAAGAGAAGTTTAATATTTTTTTTATAAATGTTATATAGCTTATTGTAGCTTTTTGAGTTAGCATATATTAGTTATTCGTAAATCAAGACTTACCCAAAAAAACTGGTTTTAAAATAAATTAATCATTGTTTTTGACAACAAACGTCTATACTATAAGTAATCCTAAATGAGTTGAAAAAACTGTATGGATTTGGTTTCCACATCCCATTATGAAGCTTGGTTTGGAGACCAAACGTTAGATAAAATATTACAATTTAAAATAGGCATAACTTACGCAAGTGAACCCAGAAACCGGGTTGTTTTTCCTCAATATTTATTGTTAAAAACAACGATTTATTCTAAAAACCAGGTTGCTTTGCCTAAGTCCTGATAGGATTACTAACGGATTGGAACGGCGCTCGGAATATAATGATTCGAGCTTTGCAACTTATCTACTATCACTTTAATCGGCGATCCATACAGATTCAAAGTTGACTACTTTTGGTGAACTTTGAGTAGGTTAAATGTTCCACTTAATTGTATGAATTTTACGGAATAGAAATTATTAATTATGGCTGACGTTGCACTAAGAGACGCAAAAATTATTGGTCAAGAAAACTTTGAATTATGGAGTCAAGGTTTTGATCCAAATGGTTATCTAGACGTATTGCCTCACCCAGATATAGTAGTTCCTTTTAAGAACCCTATTGAACAGTGGCAAAACAATCCAGAAGGAAGCGGTGGAGATTACTTTTCGAGCTGGGGTCCAGATGAGATATTAGATGTACAACTCTCAATGGAAGAGATAGATGAATTAGAGATATCAGGTTTAGGGATTCTGAAGTCAGGAGATGGATTAGTTGATTGGTTGCCTCGTCTTAACCCTGATGACGGACTACCTGTTTTCGATGAAAATGGAGAACTTCTACCTAGCTTCACCCCTTATGAACTACTTAGAGGCTATCAGGGTACTTTTCCTGATGGTACAATTTCTGAGCCAATGATTCCAGGGCCAACTTTAGTGGGTGAACCAGGGGACAAGTTACAACTTACTCTGACAAATAATTTAACAAAGGTAGAGGAAGCAGGAAATACTACAGCAAATGTATCATCTAACCTACATACCCACGGTTATCATACATCTCCTCTCGGTCATGGTGATAATGTTCTACATTTACTAGATTCTGGAGAAACCTTTGAATATGATATTCAGATTCCTATAGACCAAACTGCTGGTCTCAGTTGGTATCACCCTCATTTTCATGGATACACCAATACTCAACTAGCAGCAGGGTTAGTAGGTATGCTGCAAGTTAACCCTAGATTTGATGAACCAGACCTAGATAAATGGAATCCAGCTTCGGAAAATTTCTATTTGATGAGCCTTAATACTTTTGGTCTTCAGCAAGTAGATAGACCAGGTTCACCAGACGACCCCCTCAACCAAAATCCTGATATTTCTTTGCCTGCGGGTACACCTATACAAATTGAAGGATTGACAGATAATGGTTTGCCGATTTATGAACTATCGGATGCTGTATTTATAGGTTATAATGCTAAACCACTTCTCTATGACCCCGAACAACCTTTGGGTAGAAATGAAGATGGTACAAATAATCCAAATTTATTTGAATATGGCGGTGGTGTTTTGCAGGCACCAGCAGAAAACGTTATTCATACTATTAATGGTCAATATAACCCGACACTTGAGTTAAAAACAGGTGAGTTACAAACATTTTCACTTTTGAATGCAGATGTTAATTCTCACCATATTCTTCAGTTATATAAAGAAGAAATCGGTCCTGATGGGGAAATAATTCTCGAACTCCAAGATATGACTTATGTCGGTCTTGATGGTGACTCTTTCCCTGGTCGCGCGACAGAAGAAATTCGTAGAACTTTGGAAGACTCACCAATTTTCCAACCAGGACAACGGATCACTATAGATCATTCTTTTACAGAACCTGGTACATATTATTTGTTATCTAATGGTACGCCAGAAATTGTTGGTGAAGATAGTCCAGAGTTAATTCAGACAATGACCAATAAATTGGCAGAAGGTCAGGAAGCTCAGGGATTTGATGACGGTCACTATACTTGGGGACCCCAGGTTTTGATGACTTTTGATGTGACGGGTGCAGAAACTGCTGCGGCTCCGATTCCAGAAGCTTATGATAGCCTCACAGAAACAGTTAATGCAGTGATAGATAGAATAAATGCAGCAGAGAATGGTGTTGGTGTTGACCGAGAACGTACATATATTTGGAGTGCAAATATTGGTGGAGCGATCGCTGAAGGTAATAATCCTGATGACTTAGAAGTAAAGACATTCGAGGGAACTTACAAAATTAATGGTGGGTATTTTGCTGGAGAGAATGAGACTCCACTAGCGATGCCAATGTTAGGTACA
The DNA here is from genome assembly GCF_035285525.1 of Okeania sp. Lineage (GTDB taxonomy): Bacteria > Cyanobacteriota > Cyanobacteriia > Cyanobacteriales > Microcoleaceae > Trichodesmium. Next base: position 17,006 of record NZ_JAYKGW010000104.1, read on the forward strand.
GCAGAAATATGGAATGTATTTAACATCTCTGGTTTCAACGAAAACAACTTTCCTGAAGGGGTTCCAGATATTCCCCTTTTAGAATGGCATCCATTCCACATTCACCAAAATCCTTTTACAGTTTTAGATATCAACGGTCAGCGACTGGCAGATTTAGATAATACCTATCTACCATATATAGAGGGTGATACTATTGCTCTACCTCCGAGTCATCAGGAGGGTACAGTCACAGAAACTAACCCTTATGGTGTAGCAGAAGTTGCTGGTAACGCTTCCCTAGTCAGAATGTATATGGAGTTCAATGACTATGACGGTAGTTTTGTTAACCATTGTCATATTCTGTTCCACGAAGATGCTGGTATGATGGCAGTTGTGCGGGTGATTCTGAATACAGATGATACTTGGTTAGGGTTAAGCAATGAAGAGGGAGATGCTAATGGTACAAGTATAGAACTACTCCGGGGTAGCGGTGTCACAAGACCTAGTTTGAATTTGAGACCTTTTGGTTCCGATTTTACAGGTGGGGTAGATATTGATATTAATGATGTCAACTTTTTGCTACCGTTTGCAGGCAATAATGTTAGCGATAATACCACAGATGTTGTGGCGATGGAAATTGAAGGGGAGCATACAGTTAGAGTATTTGATGGTAGGTCATTATTTAATCTGCAAGCACAGGGGATAACAGATGTTGATGGTAATGATACTAGCTTACAAATTGTTGAATTTAATCCTTTCCAAGGAGTAAATGGTATTGCAGGGGAAAAAGCTTCTGTTGCTACTGGGGATATTACTGGCAATGGTTTTGCTGACATCGTTACGGGTATAGTTACAGAAAATGGGGTATTGATTGAGATTTATGATGGTGAAAATTTTGGGCTGCTTACCAGTATAGTTGTTGATGGATTAATCTCTGATATAGATGGTTTAGAGAATAATCTCAATGTAACTGTGGGAGATGCTGCTGGAGATAACTTTGAGGATATCTATATTGCTAATCATGGTAAGTTAACGATTTTGAGCGGTATTGATATTGAGAACAAGATTGCAGCAGGTGAAGACATTCAGGCAAGTCATGTAGCAGCGTTAGATGAGCCTATTAGTCCCTATGGAGAAAATTACACCGGGGAGATTGAGATTACCTCTGGTTATGTACTCCAGCGACCTGAACCAGAAGATGATAATCCTCCTACTGAAGATTTTTATCTCCGTGAAGAGGCTTTTGGTACTACTGTTCAAGGTAATAATGCTAATATTACTACATTGGCTGTTGATACGGAACAGTTGGCAGAAGGTGATGAGCAAGTCAAGATTTGGACTTACCTTGGAGGAGGACACCACGGACATGGAGGAGAGGATGCCGCTAGCGATAGCACACATACTAATCATAACCTAGAAGCCAGTCAAGTAGAGAGTAATGATGAAGGGACACAAGCAGAGTCTAATCTGCCAGTTCGTCTAGATGCTGCATTTACCCCTGAAAGTGCAATTACCAATATATCTGGTACTTTTGCTGACGTTCCTGGAAATCAACGAGGGGAACCTGTTTTATTTGTTCAAAATGCAGAAGGAACTCGTGAGATATTTCAAATCCGGGGTGGAAATCTCTTGGGTGAAAATACAATCGGTACCACAGGAGATGATAGTATTGATGGAGGTAATAATGGGGACAATATCTACGGACTGGAAGGAGATGATGTCCTTAATGGTAATTTGGGGAACGATTTATTACACGGTTTTCAAGGTGATGATTCTCTCAATGGTGGTGCAGGAAACGATTCTTTCCGTGGTGGAAAAGGTGACGATATTCTGACTGGAGGAGAAGGAGCAGATATTCTCAATGGGGAACAAGGAGATGATACCCTGACAGGTGGAGCGGGTACGGATTTATTTGTTTTCGATACCGATCTGGTATTCGATACAAGTACATTAGGTGTTGATTCTATAACTGACTTTAATGAAGCAGAAGATTTAATCGAACTCGATGCTGTGACTTTCACCGCTTTTGATACAACAGAGAATATGCAAGCTAGTTTTGCTGTTGTCTCCAGTGAAAGTGATGCTGCTACATCAGAAGCATTTATTGTTTACGATGGTACAAGTGGTAATTTGTACTATAACGTTGATGGTACTGTTCCTGGTTTCGGTAGTGGCGGTCAGTTTGCAACATTAGAAGGTGCGCCAGCGTTAGCCGCTGAGAATTTGATTTTGGGTTAGACAGGACTTACGCAGATGAACCCAGAAACCCGGTACGAGGGTAGATTATTACTGCTCAAAACAACGATTTATCCTAGAAACCGGGTTTCGCGTGGGTAAGTCCTATTATAATTAGTCAAGGGTGGGAAATGGAGTGATGTTTCCCACTCTATTCAAATACAACTAATAATTTTCTCAACTTTGAAATACATTATTTTTTCAGTTGCTTTATTAATGTTTTTATTTGCTGTTGCGCCTCCCGCAGCAGCATCTTTTTGTCGTAACTACAACGGTAATAAAATTTGTATTTTTAGCATTAAACGTAGTGCTAAAAACTATTGGGAATATCGAGCGGAAGTAAGTATTAATGGTGTGAAAAAGCCATTAGAAATTTATAATTGTCGTACTCGACAAAAAATTCAAAAAAATGGCAATATTATTAAATTTACACCTAATGGCGCAGGTCAATTAATTTGTAATGTTCTGAATAAATAGGGTTTGTTGAAAAATTCTTTTTTAAGGAGTAGGAGAGCGGAGAAGTAAAAGAGCCGGAAAGTATTTTTTTTCTCAACTCCTAAAATGGTAACTTTTTTATTTTTCGGGAACCGTGCATTAATAACTGAAAACTAGGTAATTTGTCCAGACCGAAAAAGGCACTTACCTTTATCTATAAAGACTTTACTGAGAAGCAAGAGAGAATTATATAACAGATAGTTGAAATATTCCACTTCTGTTTTGAAATTTTCAAGTTCCATATTTCAAAGTTAAATTTAACCTATAAACCTAAAATTCTTGACAATTTGCCTGTACAATTTTTCTAACTTCTCCAGGTTCTAATTTCATTAATTTCTGAGTTGCCTGAATTTGAGTGGGTTGATTTTCTAATTGTTGACGCTCAATTAATTCCCATTCTTCTGCTGTTTTTGTGTAGCGCCTAGATGTAGCTCTATCCATATTTAAAGATGTAGCAACTTCATTCAGAGATTCCCACCCTGGTTGGTTCCGCATTCTATGTAAATAGCGAGTCATTATATCAATATCAATTTTCATAGTTTATTTTTCTAGTTATTTTCTACAATTAAAATTATACTAAATTCAGCCATAGAAGTTACACCAAATTTGAAACTAAAATTGGTGAACTATACAAAACTTAATCTTATTGTTATAGTAGTATTAATTTCCAGGTCATCTTGGAAAAATAATGACTGCTGGAAAACTTTAACCCACTAATTTTTATGAGTAATTTATCTTCATCAGCGGAAAACTCTGAACCAAAACAGACAGAAACCAATATTTCTAAAACCGAACCAAAACCCAGTTATGTCAAACTAGCCATGAGAAATATGGTGAGAAAAGGTGGTACATCTATCAAACATTTTGCCTTAACAGCTATTACACTAATAAGTATCTTAGTTGCTCTTGCCTACCTAACCCGTTAACAAAGTCAGAAATCAAAAGTTGTTTTTGTAATGGGGATTTAAGCCTCGCTCCAAAAACGTTCCCCCTAAAAAAGCAGAGTTTTAGACTCAATTATTTTAATAATTAAAACTCTATTTTACAACGGAAAGGAGAATTTACGGTTGTATTTGATAGTAAACATTCAGGATTGTTTTTGGTCGTCCTCTCTATTAGAAGTAGAAAAATTAAAACTTCCAGATCATAGGGACAGAAATTGTCCCATATCTTTGCAGACTTGGGAATATTGGTTCCAGAAATGGCTAGAAATTATACAACCAGAGATTCCGCTGTGTCAAAACTACGAAATTAGTCTACGTCTGACAGATGACTCAGAAATCAAAACCCTGAACAATCAATATCGTTACCAAAATCAGCCAACAGATGTTTTGGCCTTTCCTACTCTAGAAATAGATTGTCCTCAACCAGAAATAGATTCTGATTTACAACTATACCTAGGTGATATAGTAATTTCTATTGAGACAGCATCTCAGCAAGCCATCAAACAGGGGCATCCATTAACCACAGAATTAGCTTGGCTAGCTGTTCATGGCTTTTTACATCTTTTGGGATGGGATCACCCTGATGAAGAAAGTTGGCAAGAGATGGTCAAACAACAGTTATTTTTACTTCATGCTGTGGGAATTACTATAGAAGAAGAAGTCATTATAGACAATTGATTAAGTTCATAAATCATGAATAATTATTCATATATCAATTATCCATTATTTATGAGTCTTGCATAAAAAATTAAACTGAGGCGGATAGTTTATGAAACTCAATGAGTCATCAATCTCCTACGATCAAGTTCCTTTCTTACATCAACCAAAAAATTCTGCTACTTTGAAACCAAATAATTCTCAACAGACATTAAAATTGAATAGGGAATTATCTTGGAAAGTAGCAAATAATATTTTTAATAGTTTCAAATATGCCTGGGCAGGATTGTCTTATACTTTCCAAACTCAACGTAATTTTCGGATTCATACTTTTATAGGTACTCTTGCTATTAGTTTAAGTATTTTATTGAAGTTACAACCAATAGAAACTGTTGTGATTCTGTTAACAATTGGATTAGTATTGGCTATGGAATTATTGAATACTGCCATTGAGTCCCTGGTAGATTTAACTGTTAAACAGCATTACCATGAATTAGCAAAAATTGCTAAAGATTGTGCGGCTGGAGCGGTTTTGGTTTCAGCAATAGTGGCATTACTTGTTGCTAGTTATTTGATTTTACCTCCTTTATTATATCTAGTTATTTCTGCTCTTGGCAGTTAACAATTAAATTCTTTGTTATCCTTGACTAGAAAATATTTGATTTTCATAACAAATATTACTTTTACTATAGCAATTCCCAATAGGTTGTCACAATTCAAAAACTAGAAAGAAGCTCCGAAACACCCACCTTTTCCTATTCCCTAAAAGTAACTAAATTTTTGACACGAATCAAATAGGATTGCTATAGAATTGTAAATATAAAACACTAAAAGATGGTATGATTTCAATTATCCATTATTAGTACCTTCGGTTAAGGCTAGAGACGTAAGCATTTCCTGCGGAATGCTGGGCAAATAGCCGTTAGCTATTAGTTATTAACTCATCTTTTGAGGAGGAATGAGTTTTCAAGAAGTCAAGTATAAATAATCAAGATAATCAGCTAATCTTCGTTGAAAAGCTGATAGCTGAATGCTTACCTGGAGACTGAAGATATTATTTGTGGTTAATTAGGGAATAAAGGAGTAAGATAAGTTGATTATAGTTATTGATAATTACGATAGTTTTACCTACAACCTAGTACAATATTTAGGTGAGTTGGGTGCAGAATTAAAAGTTGCAGCTAATGTTAAAGTTTACCGGAATGATAAAATTTCTATAGCAGAAATTAGGGAGTTAAAACCTGATGGAGTTGTGATTTCTCCAGGTCCTGGTCGTCCAGAAAATGCCGGAATTTCTCAAGCATTAATTCAAGAATTAGGTGATAATTTACCTATCTTAGGAGTGTGTCTTGGTCATCAAAGTATTGGTCAAGTATTTGGTGGAAAAATTGTGGCTGCTTCAGAATTAATGCACGGTAAAACTTCAGAGATTTATCATAATCAAGTAGGAATTTTTCAAGGATTAGATAATCCAATCATTGCAACTAGATACCATAGTTTAGTGATTGAGAAGGAAAGTTTTCCTCAAGTATTAGAAATTACTGGATGGGTTGAGGATGGAACTATTATGGGTATTAGACATAGAAATTATCCTCATATTCAGGGGGTACAATTTCATCCCGAAAGTATTTTAACTAATTCTGGAAAGTTATTGTTGAGAAATTTTTTGGTAGAGCTTTGAAGTTAAATTATTACTTTATTTTTTTGATACAGGGGGTTCCATTTTTATTGAAGTATAACCAATCGCAGGCAAGATGCCCTATGAGATTTTTACCAAAGAATTAATAATTAAATAATTAAATAACTCAGGTTTAAAGCCGACCCTTTCAAAAGTAAAAAAATAAATTTTTTCCTGTTATTCAATCCTATCTGTTTTTAGGGAGAGGTAATTATCAATTATCCATTATTGCATATTTACCTTGTATTTCATTTGCCAGAAATATTTTGTAAAACGATAAACTAAAGATTTCATTGATAACTGATAACTGATTAAAACGCTCCCCAGTAAATTTGATTATTACTATTTTTAGTATCTGTAGAATCTGAAGATAAATTAACATCAACAATCTCCTGATTTGGAAAAGATGTAATTCTTAATTCATCACTTATTGTTATAATATTTTATTGTCAGGAATTTGGAAACCAAACCAAAACTCAAGATGGGATTTGGAAACCAAATTCCTACATTTTTTTTGACAAATTATTCTATATTGTTATAGCGTCAAACTTATAGTCAAATAAATTAAGATGAAACGACGAAAATTTATACATTATCTACAGACAAGTTTATTAGCTGTAACTGGAATAGGTTTAATCTCTAAAATTCACCCTTCTTATGCACAAACAGAAGAATCTTTAACTATTAAATGGTTAGGACATACTTGCTTTTTATTTGAAGGTGGAGGTACTAAAGTATTAGTAAATCCTTTTCGTCAAATAGGTTGTACTACCGGATATCGAGAACCAAAAGTAGATACAGATTTAATATTGATTAGTAGTAGATTATTTGATGAAGGAGCGGTAGAAGGTTTTACAGGTAATCCCGGACCAATATTATTATATGAATCTGGAGTTTATCAGGTTAATGGTAGCCAAATTCAAGGTATCCGCACCATAAAAGATAGAGAAGGTGGACGTAGATTTGGTACTAATGTTGCTTGGTTATGGCAACAGGCCGATATTAAGATTTTACACTTAGGAGCATTAGCTAGTTCTATTGGTATAGAAGAGAAAATTTTAATGGTCCGTCCAGATGTCCTATTAATTCCTGTAGGTGGTGGCCCAAAAGCTTACACTCCTTTAGAAGCAAAACAGGTTTTGGAAGTGCTAAAACCGAGAATTATAATTCCGACTCACTACAAAACTGAAGCTGCTGATGAAAGTTGTGATATTGTTCCTTTAGAAGATTTTCTTTCTGTGATGGAGGGAACTCCAGTCAAAGTTGTAAATCAGGATACAATTTTTATTACCAAAGGTGATTTACCCCCAGAAGGCACATTAATAGAAGTTTTAAGTTATAAATTCGATCCGTTACAGTAGATTTTAAGCATGAGAAGTACATATAAAAATAATTAAATCTATAGGACTTACACGGGAGGAACCCGGTTTTTAGGAGAAATGGTTGTTTTGAGCAATAGATGTCTATGAGAAACCGGGTTTCTGGGTTCATCTGCTTAAGTCCCGATTTATTATTAGCGATCGCTATCAAAAGATAAAAATATTTTGAAAATACCTCATTCAGAAGTAGAATAAGAATGGGGTTTTTTAGTAAAAAAAAATAATCACATTTAAAGTTCAAAATCAGATTTTTTGTCTATACTTATTTATATATCAGGACTTACGCAACTGCAACGTATTTTCGTCCGATACGACCGAAGGGAAATAATCTCAAACCCCTGTTTTTCCTACCTCATCGGTAAGTCCTATATATATCAGGACTGACCCATGCGAAACCCGGTTTCTAGGGTAAATCATTGTTTCTGACAGCAAACATCTATGAGAAACCGGGTTTCTGGGTTCACCTGCGTAAATCCTGTATATTTAAAAATCGGGTTGATGAGAGTAAGGCAAAAGGTATAGCAATCCTATAACTACTCCCTATTCCCTACTCCCCCACTCCCTCACTCCCTCACTCCCCCACTCCCTCACTCCCCCACTCCCTCACTCCCTACTCCTTAATATGAATTTAACTTTTTGCATTATTGTTAAAAATGAGGAAAAAAATTTGCCAAAATGTTTGGCAAGTGTGAAAAATGTGGTAGATGAAATAGTTGTTTTAGATACAGGTTCCACAGATAGAACTCCAGAAATAGCTAAAGAGTTTGATGCCAAAGTACATTATTTTGAATGGTGTAATGATTTTGCAGCAGCACGGAATGAAGCTTTGAAATATGTTACAGGTGATTGGGTTTTAGTATTAGATGCTGATGAATATTTATCACCAAAAATAGCTCCATATATTAGAGAAGCTATTCAAAGCAATCACCACATTTTAATTAATTTAATTAGAGAAGAAATAGGGGCAAAACAGTCTCCTTATTCTTTAGTTTCTCGTCTCTTTAGAAATCATCCAGAGATAAAATTTTCCCGACCTTATCATGCCATAGTTGATGATAGTATTTCTGATATTTTAGCAAAACAACCTGATTGGCAAATAGGTTCATTGCCAGAAATAGCAGTTTTACATGAAGGTTATCAAAAAGGAGAAATTACTTCTAAAAATAAACTGGAAAGAGCCAAGGCAGCAATGGAAAGTTTTATCAAAAATAATCCTAATGATGCTTATGTTTGTAGTAAGTTAGGAGCTTTATATTTAGAAGTTGGTGAAAGAGAAAAAGGAATGGAATTATTGTTTCGAGGTTTGCAAGATTTAGAAGTAGATAAAACTGTTTTGTATGAGCTAAATTACCATTTAGGAATTGCTTATCGACAAAAGCAAGCAACAGAAATGGCAAAGCATCATTATCAAATAGCAACTGAGTTAAATATTTTGCCTAAATTGAAGTTAGGAGCATACAATAATTTAGGTAGTTTACTGAAAGAAGAAGGAAATTTAGAGGCAGCCAAAATTAACTTTGAAATTGCTTTACAGATAGATCCTAATTTTAAAATTGGTTATTATAATCGAGGTATGGTATTAAAAGAAATGGGTTGGTTTACAGAAGCGATCGCCTCCTATCAAAAAGCAATTCAAATTGATGCTAACTATGCAGAAGCTTATCAAAATTTGGGAGTTGTATTGTTCAAAGTTGGTCAAGTATCAGAAAGTTTAGAAGCGTTTGGAAAAGCTATTAGTTTGCATGAAAAATATAATCCTATTGAAGCAAAGCGACTAAGAGAAGTATTAAAGTCAATGGGTTTTGTGTTATAAATGCGCGACATGAAAAGCGGAGCATTCCCTATACGAAAACGCCCCTACAGATGCTATAAACAAGACTTACGCAAAGAAACCCGGTTTCTGCGATCAACCGGGTTTCTGGGTTCGTCTCCGTAAGTCCGGATAACTATATTGTGATATCATGTCCGGATAATCAGTGATAAAAAAACCTTTTCCCTTCTGGCTTCTGGCTTCTGGCTTCTGCCTTCCATTAACGTCCTAACTTATTTGGAATACCTTCACAACCACCTGGAATAGTTTTTCTACTTTTTTCTCCAGACCAAGCACAACAATAATAACGTTGTTCCTCAGATAACCGCTTAACTCCAGTAAAGTTAACATTTTCCACCACAGCACCAGTGTAAGTACCAGTCTGATAGTTAGGTACATGAGTGCGACCGCGAGGAGTAGCACTTTCAGCAGTACCATAGAAAAATCTTGCTCCCCTCAAATCAGCACCTATCAAACTTGCTTCATATAAAATAGTACGCGAAAAATTAGCCTTTACCAGATCGCAACCCTCAAGGTTAGCTCTCACCAGATTAGCATCACTTAATTCTGTCCAGCGCAAATCTGTTTTACTTAACTCAGCACCAGCTAACATTACTCCTAAATCAATAACACGAGTACCATGTTCCCGATCTTCAGCATAACCACCTTGACCATCAAATATGGGACGACCTAATAAGCGATCGCGCTTAATAGGTGTCAGCAGTCTAGATTGAGATAAAAACCTAAGTATTTTGGCTTTCCCCTCACCATCCACACTTTTAATAATAGCTGCTGTACGACCTTCAGCGATCGCCCGTTCCTGTGGCCAATCTTCCAAAAAACCTTTTTCATCCATTGCTAACTCAGAAACCCCTTGAAAGTAAGCATCAATAGTTTGTTGTTGAGTAATGCGGTTTTGTTGAATAGTTAAATCTTTAGAAATAACATATTGTCGCCAAGCTACATATACAGCAATAATAGCAATTAAAATTTGACCCAACGCACCAATCAGTTCCCCTACTGCTCCAATAGCATCCCAGTTAATCTGGATATTCCGACTACCAACTTCCCCGTTTGCCCCACTTAACATCAGCAAACCGACTATTGCTGCCAAGATACCAAAACAGGCAATAACTAGATCCCGCCAAGCTGGGGGAATCATAGTCTTCCAGACTTTACCCCAACTAGGCCAAATCATTCGGATTGAAGCTACCATCGTGACAATAGCACTGGTATAACCAAGTAGTACATTATCTATAGCTAATCCTAGAATCATAATTGCGATCGCTGCTAGGGCAATAATAGATGCTAATTTATTTCCTAGTCTTCTATCCTTTTGATTTTCCGCTAAACTATTGTGTTTGCTAGAAGCGGGCAGCATTTGTTCTATTTCGTTATCAATGAAATTTAACTGGTCTATCGCTGTTGTTTTTACAGGAGTAATTGCTTCCTGGGTATCATTTAGACTTTCTAATGTAGGACTAGAATTAGGATTATTAGTTGGAGAATAGTTATGATTATTATTCATAGCATTTTTTCATCCCCTGGAAAGGGAAGGCTGGAGACCTTATTTTTTGGTCAAATACTTTATTATAAGTTAAGAAAGGAAATAGATAACATAAAACAGGGAGTCAACAGGATATATAATTAATTTTGCTGATGAACGAATACTATTTCTCTGTAACGATGCACTTAATAATTATTACTCAAGAATGGTCAAGATTTAGGCAAAAAATTAAGAAACTGGGTTTATTACCCTGATTATTTTTGTTCAAACCCGGAAATTTCTTTGAGCAACCAGGTTTCTAGATAAATTCTAATTAACAATTTGTCTCAGTGTTTATGCACAGAAACTAGATTTTTTCTATTAGAATAAAAGTAAGAGGTAAAAAAATACCTATAAAAAATCAAGATGTAGCGATTTTAGTAAATTAAAATTTTATGAATTCTCAAGTTCAAGTTACAGTTAATAAAGAAAAACTAAAGAATCCGCCCTTAGAAATACATTATTTGGGCGATCGCTCTTTACGTCAGTCAGCCAAGCGAGTTGCTAAAGTAGATGATGATATTAGGCAATTGATACGAGAAATGCTCCAAACTATGTATAGTGCTGATGGTATTGGTCTAGCTGCACCCCAAGTGGCTGTCCAAAAACAAGTTATTGTGATTGATTGTGAGCCAGATAATTCTGCTACCCCCCCTCTAGTTTTGATTAATCCTACAATTAAAAAATACAGCAATGATATTTGTGTGTTCCAAGAAGGATGTTTGAGTATTCCAGGGGTTTATTTAGATGTTAAACGTCCCTCAGTTATTCAAGTTGCTTATAAAGATGAAAATGGCCGTCCTCAAACTCTTCAGGCTAAAGAATTATTATCTAGGGCAATCCAGCATGAAATGGATCATCTTCAAGGAGTCCTTTTTGTAGACAGAGTAGAAAATAAATTGGCACTTAATGAAGAGTTAGCTAAACATAAGTTTTCTGCCAAAGCAGTTAAATCTATTACTTAAATCTAAATACTTCAGTATAGTAATCCCCGTGCCAAAGAAACCAGGTTTATGGGTCTTGGACTATTCCCTAGAGAAAACTTAAATAGTAATCCCCGGCCTAAAGAAACCCGGTTTCTTTAAGAAACCGGGTTTATGGGTCCTGTTTTTTCTACAGATGTGATTTCTTATGGCTATAAATAAATTTGTAAATTTGGACAAAAAATATGGTAGGAACTCCTAAATCAACTTTATTTCTGGGTGGGTCTTGTGTAGCAGCGATCGCTGCAGTTGGCTCTATTTTTGAGTTATCCTCTGGAGAACCAGAGCTAGGTAGTTTAGTAACAGGGGTAATTCTCAGTTTAAGCATACCTCTAGCAGCTTTACTTTTTTATTTAGCCATTCAAGACGCTAAAGCAAATCAGTAAAAAATTCCACGATAATGAATAATTTTCCATTGACAATTGCTCATTTTTTCCAACTTCTAAATAGTAGGGCAAAACTATTTATATATAATTTCGTCTCTAAGTTTGACAGATTTAGAAGTTAATGCACAATTAATTAATTTTGCTTAAGCACTTAGTTTCAGGAATCGGTACTGTTCCCTGTTCCCAGTTAAGTGTTCCCGGAAAAAACTATTGCCTATTGCCTAAAAAAAACTGTTCCCTGTTAAGTGTTCCCTGAAAAAAAAACCACTAACTATCTGAAAAAATGGCATTTTTGCGACAACTGTCTACAAACAAGTTATCTAACAAAGAACTCATAAAGAAGTATCTATCTGAGACAGAAGAGATGATACTAGGACGAGACCCCACTTGTCAAATACTGTTAGATACAGAAACCTATAAAATGGTTTCTCGACGCCATGCAATAATTCGTCTCAATACTGAGCAAAGTACAACCAATGGGATCAAATGGGAAATTTGCGATCTCAATAGTGCCAACGGTACTTATATTAATGGACAAAAAGTACAAGGCTCCCAAATTTTAAGGGTAGGCGATCTGATTCGCTTGGGCAATAATGGACCAGAATTTATCTTTGATAATCAATCGACCGAACAATCAACCATATCAGTATTACCATCAGCAAACCTTAATTCACCCCCTATCAATCCTGTCGCCAGTGCTGAAGTTGAAGAGACTGATGTGATAACTTTAACGCAATTATTTCCGATTGCTTCTACAGGAAAACAATTGGTAAAAAAAGCTTATCTTTATCCAGGTATTATCACTGTAATTTTTGTGGTTTTAATGTTTTTAACAGTGGGTAAAACAGGGGCTTTTAATTTACTTTTAGCAACTTACATTGCTAGTGGAGCTTATTATTTTATTTATCAACTTTGTGGTAAACAAAAACCTTGGTGGATATTATTTGGAGCGGCTTTAACAACTGTTTTAATTTTATTAAGTCCAATTCTCACAGTTTTTCTAGAAGTATTTCGGACAATACTTCCTGGGAATGTATCAGTAAATCCTCAGCAAGTAGGGTTTATAGATTTTCTAATTAGAATGTTCTTCGGAGCCGGATTAATGGAAGAATTACTGAAAGCATTACCTGTGTTTTTAGCATTATTAATAGGTCGTAGTTTACATTCTCCCTGGCGACAAAAAATAGGAGTTTGGGAACCTCTAGATGGAATTTTATTAGGAACAGCTTCCGCAATAGGATTTACTTTATTAGAAACTCTAGGGCAGTATGTTCCGAGTATTGTGGATAGTGCCAGTTTACAATTAGGAGTAGGTGCTGGTGAATTGGTAGGATTACAATTATTAATTCCCAGAATTTTAGGGTCAGTTGCTGGACATATAGCTTATAGTGGTTATTTTGGTTATTTTATAGGATTAAGTGTTTTAAGACGACGCAATAGTTGGTTAATTTTAGGAGTTGGGTATTTTACTGCTTCTATTCTTCATGCTTTATGGAATGCTTCTGGAGTTTTAAATATATTTCTTTTAGCATTTGTAGGAGTAGTTTCTTATGCTTTTTTAGGAGCAGCAATTTTAAAAGCAAGAGTTTTGTCTCCAACAAGGAATGAAAATTTTGCGACTCAAGCTATAATTAATAAGTGAGGAGGTAGGGAGTAATAATGAAATAAGTTTAGAACATTACTCAATTTTGTTTTTTGGGAAACAAAATTTTCTTTGCCATCAATATTGTACTTTGGAAAGAAGTTAATATTGGAGAGACAAAAAAAAGATCGCCCTATTTGAAGAAGTTAGAGCGATAATATTTTTAACTGGCGATTAACTCTTTACCTGTTAAATGCTAAACACTCTTAGGTCGGAACTGGTCACGCCAATACGACGTATTGTTACCGATCAGAACATTTACTTATTGCTAAGTAGGCTGGACTAACCATTTAAGCGACTTGAGCGCTTTGATTAGATTTGTGGTTAGTCTTAGCTTTTAGTAGTTATTTTAATCTTGAGGTTATCAAAACTCATATTTCTGAACTCACCCTTCGCTGGGGTATCTATTAAAAAGCCAATCTTAGCTCCTAAGTTAGGATCGTTGTCAGCAAAAGTATAGTTAAAAGACCATTCCTTTGTTTCTCCCCATGTAACACGAGGCTTTAAACTAGATGTTTCAATAGCAGTAGTAAGTAATGTACCAGTATTATCCTTATCTCCTCCCACAGTCAAGCCAATATAATCAGCATGAGCAAGCTCCGCTGATACTCCGTTTTGATCTTTAGGTCCATCGAAGTTACAGACATCAATAGTTATAGTATAGTCACCAGCAAGTAAAGGAAAATCGAAATTAACAAAAGCTTTTCCTCCATATTCAGGGAAACTATTAGCCATTCCTAGTGTTTTTGAACCAGCAGTCGCTTTACAACCCTCAGCTCCATCAGGGAAGAAGTGTTGCTCTGAGTTTACAGTCCATTCACCATCATCTTCTATGTCATTTTCAATTACTATAACCTGTTCTTGAGCAGCAGCTATAGTTGGATTAATACCAAAACAAGTCAATGCTAATAGCACTGAAATTGCCCATACTAATATTGATTTCATCTCAGGAGTCTCCTGTTTTTGTGGTTTCAATGTTAACGTGATTTTTTAACTATAGATAGGTTAAATAACCCAGTCCTTAACCCCCATAGGGTTAGATTTAGGTACTTTTTAAACCTTTTTGATACATGATGATAGAAATTTAATATTTTCTTTATAAATAGAAATTGCACTAAAAATATTAATCATATCATGGTTTATACAGCTAAACAAAAAACTAAGTTTATTGTATTTATTATTGTTTTTTAGTCTTAGTTTTATGGGAAATTTCTTTGAGTAACCTAGTTGTTTCTGTGTAAGTTCTAATTACCAAAAATTTTTCAACTCAACCAGTTAGCGATCGCTTCTATTTGGTCTGTTGATAATAAAGGTGGGTTATGACCACAAGGAAAATGCTTTATAGTTATTTGAGGATGAATAGATTGCATTTTCTCGATAGTTTCTGGCAATAATAGATAAGATTCTTCACCATGTAACAATAATACAGGACAATTTACTGATGACCAAGTTTCCCAAAAATCAACTGGTTTAAGTTCACCTGTACTAACTCTAAAAATATCTATAATAGACAAATCATAGTGTAATTTATATTTACCTTCAGAAGTATTTTTAACAGTATATTTAGCTATATGTTCCCATTCTGAATCAGTTAAAGCACCATAATCGGAATAAAATTCTCTCACATATTCTGTTACTTGATTCAAATTCTCAAAATCAAAGTTTCCTTGAGTTAAATATTTTTTTGCCCAACGTTTTAAACTTTCAGAAACAATCTCAGCTCCAATATCATTCATAACTAATCTGTTAATTAGAGAATTTTTTTGGGAGGCAATAAACATTCCAATTAAACCACCCATTGATGTTCCTATCCAATCAATGTTACTGAGATTTAATTGATTAATTAAAGTCAGCATATCTGAGATATAAAGAGGTAAACCATAATCAGAAGAATTAGATAAGCGATCGCTTTTCCCTCTCCCTACTATATCCGGGCAAATAATCCGATATTTTTCTGACAAAGTAGCAGCTAAATAGTCAAAATCTCTCCCTGTACGACTAAAACCATGAACACAAATTAACACCTGATTATTCTCAGGATTACCCCATTGAGTATAAGCCATTCGATGATTACCATTGGGGTTTTTACATTCTATATATTCATACTTTACCATTATAAAAATCCTATTTTATTTGTGTCTAAAAATCTTACTCCTTTTAGGGAAAACTTAACTGATAATAGTCTTAGTTTTTTTTATCTACTTTTTGATTTTTCGCAACCTATTTAGGGCTGGATGATTAAATATCAAAGTAGTATTTAATAAAAATTTTATCCTTTTTAGGTCGAAAAAAATACCTGCTTTTGAGCTGCTCAATTCCCCGAAATCTGCTGTCAAACTTATTCCTTCTTCTTTCTTCATTCTTAAAACTACACCAACTCCTGATAAAAACTTAATAATTGCCTAGCTAAAGCCTTATTTGTATACTGATTCATTGCCTTTTCATAACCTTTTTCCCCTAAACTTTCAGCTAATTCTTTTTGTTCCATCAACTGCATTAAACGATCTCTTAATTCCTCAACATTACCCTCTGAAAAAACCAAACCAGCATCTCCAATTACATGAGGAATTTCCCCAGAATCAGAACCTATTACCGGAACTTTACAAGCCATTGCCTCAATTAAAACATGACCAAATTGTTCTTTCCAGCCAACAGAAGTTAAAGTTTTAAACCTATAAGTAGTTTCTGATGGTAAAACCAAAGTATTCATCAGATTAATATATTTTTGTACATGGTCGTGAGGTACACTTTCTACAAAAATTAAGCGGTCTTTAATGCCTAATTTTGTTGCAGTTTCTAACAAAGTTTCTTTTAATTCACCTCTACCCAATAATAACCATTTCCAATTTTTTTCCTGTAAAGCTGCTAAAGATTTAGTCAGAGTTAATAAACCTTTTTCCTCAACAAAACGACCCACAAAACCGACCACAAAATCATCAGGTTTAATTCCTAAATTATCCTTTAATTCTACTTGAGGTTCTGGTTTAAATAGAGTTTCATCTACACCTAACTGAGGCATCACTTTAATCGGACCTTTGTAACCTCTATCTCTTAAAATATCTTCTCCATCTTTATTTCCAGCCACAATTCCATCAGTATTTTTGAGGTTATAATTTTCCAGCAAAGAAATAGGAAATTTGAGAGTATAAGGTAAATTCCACCAAGTAAAAAATAAACTTTTTGCCTTCAGTCCTAAAAGTTTCTTAAAAGTAATAAACTGAGCATAAGTTAAAGCCTTAGAACCCTGTTCTACTTGAATAATATCTGGCTTAAATTCCCGGAGCAAACTAACTAGATCGAGACCAAAAGTTAGTAAAGCTTGATTATTTTCACTGAAATTAGAAATAGGTACTACTTTAAAAGAACCCTCATCAAGAAATTGGGTTTCAACTATTTGGCTTTGTACTCCTTTTGGATTCCAGCGACGGGGTACAACAACCGTAACTTCAATACCCGGTTCAAGTTGAGCTAAAGCCCGTAACTTTTCCCGATTAAGGTCAACAATATAAGTGTGGCTAGCTATTAATATTTTCATAGTTATTTTTGTCTAATTCCTGAAAAAAACTAATGTGATAATACTGAAGAAAAAACCGGGTTTGGAGACCAAATCCAGTTAGATAAAATTTTACAACTTACTTAGGATTGCTATACAAAAAAAACGGTATAGATAGTTTAATCATCTAAAGATGACTTTAGTTAAAAACCCACAGATTTTAATCCTTGGCAAACTTGGTTTGGGTTTGGAGACCAAACCCCGTTAGATAAAATTTTATAACTTCATTTCTTAGGGATAGTTAATCTTTGGAAAAAATCCAATTATTAATTATTAATTGTTTTTAGTTTGGTCTAACCAAGCTAATAAATCGGATATATTTTTGAAGTTTAACATTGCCTTACTTAATTCTTCTAGTTCTAGACTTGATAATTGATGAAAAAGTTCTTTTATATTAATATCAATCTCGCCCAATAAACGCTCTAATAAACTTATAATTAATTCCCTTTTACCTTCTTCACGACCTTCCCTTTTACCTTCTTCACGACCTTCTCTTTTACCTTCTTCACGACCTTCTCTTTTACCTTGATTACGACTAAAAGCAATCGCTCCTTTTCGGTCAAGAATAAATCGCTCTTGACCTTCTAATCGTTCTAATTCTACTGGACTTAAATTAGACTCATTAGCAATACTAAAAGCATGATTAATTTCCGGAACTATTCCCATTGATTCTGGTACTATTTCCAAATTATTAGTGTGTTTCAAAAAGTAAAGCCATTTATCCGTAAGACTTTCTAAATCTGCTAACTTTTTTTTAAACTTAGGTAACTCCACAAAAAACATTTCTAAGTAGCTATCTGGGTAAAGAAAAGAATCATCCCATTCTTTGAAGACAAAGCGGTTAATAATTTTTTCAGTATCTTCAAACATGGTAAAATCAGTAATAGTTAGAGAAATTACAGGTTGTAAATCATCATAAATTTGCCCTCTTTTAAGTTGATTAACATAAACTTTAGCTGCATAGTAAGGAATTCTTTTATTGAAACCTTCTACATTTAATACCTGCATTTCAATAATGACTATCGAACCATTATCAAGAGTAACCTTCACATCTAAAAATGAATCTTTGAAAAGAGCGATCGCTCCAGGTTCATAAGTATGACTAAATTCTAAGTCATGGATAGTATTTTCACCTTTATAGAGCATTGCATTCAGAAAACTAATCAGAATATTTTTACTTTCCTTAGAGCTAAAGATTTTTTTGAAAGCATAATCTGTTTTTGGATTAATAAATCTCATAATAAATAGCGTGTTAGTTCTTGATACTTTGACTTCGATACAGACATTGTAGATCAAGTTTTTACCTACTGCTAATTTTTGACTTTATCTAGGGCTGGCTGATTAAATATAAAAGTCTTTATAGATAAAAGTTTTAGCAACTTGTTTGTTGGAAAAAAGTAACAGCTTTTAGGTCAAAAAGGTGAAAAAAGTTAGGACAAAAAGCTCACCCTTAAGAGAAAAATTAAAAGACAATTTTTCTATACGGACATTGCATGCAACATCCCTACTCCTCTATAACTCCTATTTCTCCTAAGTTCTCCTTCAGGGAAGGGTTAGGGGTAGATTTACTCCTTTATTATTCGAAAGTTATCAATTATTCACCCCTGTTATCTATTCCCTATTCCCTATTTCCTATTTCCTACTCCCTGTTCCCTTGTATAAATTTGCCCGTCATCCCAAAGAGATTGAATTCTTGTTTGCATAGCACTAAGAAAACCAAGAGTATAGAAACTTCCACGAGTAATTATTTTAATAGGAGAACCACTTTTATAACAAGGAGGATTCCCCAAAACATGACAATCAAATAACTTACCAAAGAAACGCAGACATTGATTAAAAGTCAGATTTTTTAATCCCATAAAAAAGTGATTGTGATAGAAAGTAACTTGATATTTGAGCGACCTTGTAGAAATATCATGGCAACCTCCACTTTCTTCACCCAAGTGAACTAAAGAAGCTTCTGGATCGAACCAAATATGATAATCAGTTTGTCGTAACCTCAAACAAAAATCTGACTCTTCCCGTACTGCACTACCCCGAAACCGCTCATCAAAACTCAGACCATACTTAGTAAAAATTTCTCGACGATAAGACATATTACAACCTCTTGCGGAAATGACTCTTTGAGGTTTAACTGTATGCACCAAATCTATATGATACCAAGCAATACCAGGGTCAAAAGCTTCTGGAGGTAAATTCTCTATTTCCAACTCTCCACCCGAATCTCCTAATTTCATTCGGTCAAATACTCGTCCTGCTACTGCTCCTATTTCTGGGCGAACATAGTTACGAGCATGAGCAGCTAAAAATCCCTTTTCCAAGCGTACATCATCATCAATAAAAATTATTATTTCCCCACTACAATGTCTGACCGCATAATTTCTCGCTCCTGGTAAACTTGCCCAAGTCAGACCAAATAATTTAATTTTGCCAGCATTAGCTTGTTCATCCAAATAAGCTTGAGTTTCTGGTTTATGAGTCGCCGTTTGGTCAACTACCAAAACTTCAAAATTAGGGTAATCTTGTTTAATAACATCAGCGATCGTATCAACTAGAGGTTCCTCCCGATTATAGGTAGGAATAACAACAGAAATTGATGGTAAATTCATAGTCTACTATCCTTTGAAGTTGAGTTTAATTTGATTTATATTTGCTAATTTTTTTTCTCCAAAACCTGCTTCCAGAAAAAGTTTTCCAAGAATATGAAGGTAAATAAATAAAATGTTAGTAAAACCATTGTTATTATCATCACAATAACTACTTTTAAATATGGTTCAACATCAAAAGTTTTTGTTAGGGGACCGAATAAAACAAAGTATAGAGGTTGATGTATAAGATATATTTGGTATGAGTAGATACCTAGTAATGATAGTAATTCTAAGATATAGCGTATTTTTTTTTGTTGTTTACTCAATAATTCAAAAATCAAATAACAAGCTATAAAAAAGAAGGGAGTAAACAGAATATCAAATCCTTCCATATAGATAATATCTATTTTTTGCCATGTCATTGATAAATAAACAACTAATCCTGTAGTAAAAACTCCTGTAACTACAGTATAATCTATCTTTCTAAAAGTAGATTTTTTCCAGAAGATAATACCCCAATATAATCCTAAGCACAACTGAAAAAAATAACTACCTAAGAAATCATTTTGTAATAGATACCAATAAACTTGAGATTTATTATCTATTAAAATGCAAGCTATTTTAGTTATAACTCCGCCAATGATTCCTAACCACAGAATTTTGGCTGGCTGACTATTGCAAATAATAAATATTAGGGGAATAACCAGATAAGCTTCTAAAATAACTGTAAAAAACCAAAACCCCGGATTAATTGCCTGAAATTTATAACCTGCTAGACCAATAATACTTAATAGTAGATTAAAATTTAGCTGTATATTTCTGTTTCCGAAAAAATAATATAGCAATAAACTTAAAACAACAGCTAATATATAGCCTGGATAAATTCGATTAATTCTTTTGAGTACCCAATCTTTCCAATTTACTTCTAGTTGCTCAGAGTTATTTTTTTGATTTTTTAACAAGAGAATGTAGCTAGTAGTAAATCCCGCCATTACAAAGAATATATCTACAGCTGCATATCCCACTTTAGCACCAGCTCTATCTAATATACTAATCAGATTAATTTCCTTGGGGTAGTTTTGAAAAAAATGAAATAAAATAACACCTAAAATTGCTAAACCTTTAGTATAATCGACCCAATACAATCGATTTTTATTGCTAGGATTGTTACTAGACATTTTAGTTATATAAAATAATTAATACAAGTGTAAGCATTCAGATTTTTCTGCGGAATTAATTTGTCACCAATAGCTTTTGAAATAACCAAACAATTAAGGTTAGCTAGTGACCTTTTTATTTCCTGCGAAATGGTAGGCAAACATAAGTTTAAATTCTCCTTGTAGATTAATTGCTCTTTCAGTGTGATAATCATTTAATAACTGATATAGCAATCTTAAATAGGTTGCAACAAATCAAAAAATAGATAAAAAAACTGATTTCTCAGGAACCGTAACTCTTACCAGTTAAGTGTTCCCTATTCCCTAAAAGCAATAAAATTTTATACACGAATCAAATAGTGATAGCTAAATGCTATAGATAATTCAGAAAGATATTAAAATGACGCCAGCCTAAAAATCTTCTTTCTTCCTTTTTGACAGAAGAAGATATTTCTGCTATTTCTATTAATCTACTAGGTGTTGTATTTCTATCTACTTTGATCCGAGGTAATTTATAATTATTTTTCCCCCACCCTAATTTTAAAATTTGATGATTGTATAAGTAGCCGGAAACATAGTATTTAGATGTATAATTTTCTACCTGGGAATTAGAGTCATTATAGGGATATGCTAGATGAGTAGCAATTGTTTGGTTATTATCCAGTTCTTTTGTACATTCTCTTAAAACTTGTTGAGCAGCTTCTAATTCTATTTTTAACTCTGGGGAATTTAGTTCTGTGAGTCTTTTATGACTAAAACCATGAGATTGAACATCATAATATCCTTTATTGATTCCTATTTTTAATTCTTCACAACTTATATATTTCTTGATTTTTTTAGGATTTTTCATCGTTTCCGGGTTAACAAACAAAACTACTTTAACTTTTTGATTATATTTTTGATCTAGATATTCTAAAATTGGTAGTACATTAGTATTAATATTTTTATATCCATCATCAAAAGTTAGCAGAATCGCCTTTTGACCTATCTTTTCAGTGGGGATAGGCTGAGAGTTAGTTAAAAAATAATTATAAAGTTGATCAGTATCTAGAAACCAGTAATTTTCACGAACCAAGTATTCTAGAAATTCGGCTAAATCTTGTTTTTTATAATCAAGACCATAGCTACTTTTTTGATTTTGAGTGTTAATAATATTATGGAAACCAAATATAGGAATTTTATCTGCTTCAAAGTTAACAATTAACCATGTTTCCAAATCAAAAAATATGGAAATTGTTGTACATAAACCTACTAAGAATAAAAATAAAATCCGAATTATTTTTAGTTTAAATATAGAATTTATTCCCATATCATCTTTCTAATTCTCCTCTAAAAAATGGCAAATTGCAGTTATTTATTTCTAATTTTACCAAAAAATGAGGGTATGTGTCTCCCCTTTTAACCCGCGTTCCGCACGTCAAGTTATAACACTAGAATATTTCAAGCCTCCGACTTTAGTCGAAGTTCACTCTCTACTGATAACTGATAACTGAAATAACCTATCTGCGGAAGTAAATTTAATGCCTCTAGGAAGTTGCACGCTTAATGCTTACAAATAAACTCAATTTTCCTCAGCTTCTTGAAGTTTTTTCTGTTCCTGTTTATCAATTTCTGGAATCCTAAAAATCACTCCGGCAAAATACCAATAATAAACCGCAACTGGGTCTACATCAAGAGGGTAATAATAGGTGTTATAACTAATAATTAGAACAAAAACCCAATAGCTTGCACCCAAACTGCGCAGGTTTTTATCTTTAACTGAGCGATAAGCTTTAAAACCACTAACAGTAATACTTGTTAATAGGACTAACATTGCAATTGTACCTATAGGCCCTACTTCATAGATTAATTTAGGATAATAAGTTTCAATTAACCTAGTTTTACCAAAAGCTCGAGCTGAGTTAGTAGCTCTCCCCAAACCAGCACCAAAAATTCCGTCTTGTGCATGATTAGACTCCTCAAATTGTTGGGTAATAAAAGCAGTGGGTGGTGAAGCTTCCCAGCGACCAACAAAACTATCTATCCGTTCTTGAACAACTGCAGGATTAGATACTACTATCCCTCCCAGTAGAACACCTAGTCCAATACCAATAGGAAGAAACCGTTTGAGGTTTGTTACCTGACCTGTTAAAACTAAGAGTATTATTGTTACGGCGGGAACCAGAGCTAGAGCAATTCTTTGACCGCTAATAGCTGCATTAACAAAAACTACTGCCATTCCAAATAAACCAGCTATTCGCCAGAGGCCAGAGGGATCGCTAAAAGCAACTGCAAAAGTAAAGGCAGCATTAGAAATCAAGAACCATGCCCATTGCCAAGGTGCAACAAAAGTACCAGGTAAACGAATCACACCCTCACTAGGGCTAAATAGTAGGGCACCTCCTACCAAGCATTTAGCTTCTAAGGTTGCTTTAAATAGGTCGTCTCCACTTTTACCCCTAGTACCGTTACACTTTCCAGAGGAAAGGAATTGATACTGCACCACACCAAGCAAACAACACACAATAGCTAGAATTACTGTCAAACGGGCAGCAAATAATAACTCTTTTTTACTTTTGAGTTTATAATAAGCCCCTGTAATTAGAGGTAAGTAGCCAATCATTGCTTTGAGTCCTAATATTCCCATAGGAATTGCTTTATCTCCTGGTATGGGAGGGTTAAGTTGTTGAGAACCATTAACTAAAAGTAGAGTGACTAGACAAAACCCCAGTAAAATATACAGGGGATTTTTCATTGCCTTGGGAATAATGAATGGATTTTTTGTATTTTTACACCACAAACCAATAGCAATAATTGCCGGAACATAAAACCCATCTTTGGCTAACTGAAATATTGGGCTTCCACCACCGATCCAATAAGTAACAGTGCCTGCAAAGGGCATATAAATCATAAATCCCCACAGCCCTAACATCGGATATTTATAGGAAAGAGCTAAAACTGCTATACCACCACCACCAGCAAGAGCTATTTTAGGTTCTGCGACGAAAAATAATACAATGCCTATCACAACTCCTATACCACCATAAGTAACCAAAGAACCAATCAATTCCTGAATTTGTTTGGCTCGTTGGCGCTTTCTGGCAGCTAGCTCTTTTTTGCTAATTTGGGGAGCCGCAGGTTTGCCTTTCTTTTTTGATTTCTTTTTAGACTTTTTTTTGGTCGGCATTTTTGAGTCAGTTTTAACTAGCTATTAGCATTCAGCTCTCAGCCCTCAGTTTCAGGACTTACGCAAAGAAACCGGGTTTTTAGGATAAATCCTTCGTTGTTTTTCACAATTTTTAGCTATTAGCGTTTAGCTCTGAGCTATCAACTTCAGGATTTACCGATTAGGATCAAAATTCCCTCCAACCACAAGTGCAATATTGTTTAGGAGGGGTTAAAATCTCCTTCTAAACTTCAAAAAAATAATTTTGTTGAGCGCTTTTTTAAGCTAGATGTTGCTGGACTGCTAAAACTAAGTTCTCTGTCCAAGAGTCTGCTAGTTCAGCATTTATTGCCTCTACCATAACTCGAATTACTGGCTCTGTGCCAGAGGCTCGGACTAAAACCCGCCCAAAATCTGCTAAAGCTGTTTCTGCTTCTTCTATGGCTTTGACTAATGGTTCGCACTTTTGCCAGTTGACTCGGCGATCGCGGTCTTCAACTCGGACATTTTGGAGTAGTTGGGGATAGGTTTGAAAGCTTTGGTCTACTAATTCTGCTAAAGAAACTCCAGAATTTTTGACTAGGGTGGCTAAATGCAGGGCTGTCATTAGGCCATCTCCTGTCATTCCATAATGGGGACAGAGAATATGTCCTGACTGTTCTCCGCCTAACATGGACCCTGTGCGCTGCATTTCTCTATAAACGTATTGGTCTCCTACTTTTGTCCGTAATATTTTTCCACCCTGTTTTTCCCAAGCACGTTCAAAACCTAAATTAGCCATAACTGTGGTTACTATTATGTTTTCTGGTAATAGTCCAGCTTTACTTAAACTTTGGCCCCAGAGATAGAGTATATAATCTCCATTAATGGAACGACCTTGGGAATCTACTGCTAATACTCGGTCTGCATCTCCATCAAAGGCAAATCCTATATCAGCTTTGTTTTCTATTACTGCTTCTTGGAGAGTATGAAGATGGGTAGAACCACAGTTGACATTGATGCGCTCGCCGTCTGGTTCGTCATGCAAAGTAATAATTTCTGCCCCCATTGTCTGAAAAACTTCTGGGGCAGTATGAACTGCTGCTCCCCAAGCTAAGTCGAGAACTATTTTCATTCCCTGGAAATGCCCAGGAGTTAAAGGGGAATATAGGGATGCTTGATACTTTTTGACTAATTCGGGTCTATGGTAATATTGTCCCCAGTTACTGTGGATGGTGGGAAAATCTGCTGTGCCTCTAATTCCAGATTCTATCTGTTTCTGTAATTCTGAAGAGAGTTTTGTTCCATCAGAGCCAAAAAATTTGATTCCATTATCTTCTGGTGGGTTATGACTAGCAGAAATCATTACTCCCCCTATTGTTTCGGAAATGCCAGTCAGATAAGCAACGCAGGGGGTAGGGCATAAACCTAAATTCCAAACTTCTAAACCTGCTGCGGTTAAACCTGCTGATAGAGCCATTCCTAGCATATTGCCAGAGTTTCTGGAATCTTGACCCATAACTACTGGGCCAGGATTTTGAGAATATTGGCGCAATACTTGTCCAGCCCAAAAACCTATTTTTAGGGCTAGAGGGGCGTTGAGTAGTTCTCCTGCTTTGCCCCGGATGCCATCTGTACCGAATAGGGGTGTTGTGGGTAAGGATTTACTATTCCAAATTGATGTTATTTCTGTCGCTGTGGATGATAAATTCAAAGTATTTTGTTCGTAAGTTCCCTTGAATGATGGTATGCTTACCATAATTTTCACTCCTGGTCAATATTAAGTTATTCTCACTCTCAAACAAGAGAATAACACCTTCAGACTCAATAAAAAGGCAAGGAAAGAAGATGAGTTTATAGACATTTAAGGATTTCTTGGTGGCAGTTCTATAATCTCAAGAGCTACTCTAAACTCATCCCTGGATAGGAAGTCAGGATATCCAGAAATAGAATAGGGTTTGCTGATTAAATCCCCTCGCATTTATAAATAAATAAGAGAAAAAAGTAGAACAATAGCCCCATTATGCACCATCTCTTGATTACTACATCTCCCTACCTAATTTTATAGATACTAAGTGGTTTTT
The DNA here is from genome assembly GCF_035285525.1 of Okeania sp. Lineage (GTDB taxonomy): Bacteria > Cyanobacteriota > Cyanobacteriia > Cyanobacteriales > Microcoleaceae > Trichodesmium. The sequence goes on from NZ_JAYKGW010000104.1 coordinate 43,246, forward strand.
ATATGGAACTATTTGTGAATTTCACTCTCATATAAACTGTTAAGATACAGAAAAAATTGTGAATGTTTATTTATTGCTAGAGAAAATTAAAATACAAATACAAAATCATTAATTATTGACTATATAGCAATTCTATTTTATTTTTGTATAAAAATCTCACTCCTTTTCGGTAGGTCGGCAATGGGCAATGGGTAATACCCTTTCTCAAAAAGAATGTTATATCTGATTGGATGGGGAAGTTTGGTTCCTGTAGTTCCTGTCGGGAGAGGAAAAGTAGAAAAAATAATTACTAACCAACTCATCATTGGTAAAAACAGACTTTTAGTCTTGGTAAATATTGACTTTTGAAGTCTAGCTCAGGTATGGCATTAATGCATGGTAATTGGTATAAGACTTTCGGAGTTTATTTCTAGTTTTTGATTACCCGCAACATATTTATTATTGCTATAATATGAAATTTCCTGGTCAATTCTGACCATTAGTCACAAAAAGGGTGAAAAATCAGAGATAAGTAATTTTTTTACCAAAAAGTATAACAGCATAGTCTTGAAAAAATAATCAGTAATCCAATTTAAGAATAATTTATAATAAACATATATCTATTACAATAGAACCAAAAAAACTAAATAGTTTTGGCTGAAAAACATTTAACTCAATTATTTTAAGATTATCCAATACTCAAAAAAAATCACTTTCTCACATGTAGGTAAATTTGCTATATATAAAAAAATAGGTAATCATTTCCTACGGAATGGTGCAAAAACATCCTTCAGCTATCAGCCATCAGAAGAGTGCTTTTAGTTTTCGATAAAAGCTTTATGATACGGTTCCCGATCAATCAGAAATTTTATCTGAACTACAAAATTCAGTTTCCAAGTTTATATTCTTTTAAATCTCAACCTTAAGGAGGAGATTTTTATTTCTGAATGCTGAATGCTAATAGCTAAATGCTTACAAAAATAGTTAATACTTCTGATTTGAAATAGCAAACCCTTAACCTGTAAACCTCCATAACCATACTTGAATATCCCAAGTTGAAATTTTCTTTCGGAGGTATTAAAAGCATTCTAGGTGATGAAAAAAAACAAAAAGAGTTAGTTAAGCACTCTTATCGTCATCGACTGAAAAGTTATTACTAATAGTTAGTAGAGTAAATTTTGTTATGTCATTAGAAAATTCACAACCAAAAAAGTTGGAAGTAAGTTCCAATACAACTTCTAAAAATGGAGATAACGGCCACAGTAGTAGTTCCATAGTAGAAAGAAAAGCAGTGAATACTAATTCACAACCTTCAGAGGAAAAACCAAACAATGATTTAGAAGTTGAACCGGAAAAAAACTCCCAAAAATCAACAGCATCTCCATCTCACAAGAAGGAGAAAAGTTATTGGGGATTTCAACTAATGTGGTGGAGTGTTGCAGCTAGTTTTGGAATTACAGGTGGTGCAGCACTTATATGGTTGCTAGTTAACCCTCCCCAACCAAACTGTGAAAATATTTCTCTATTATCACCAGATGGAAAGCGACTCTACTGCGCTAACAAAGCTGCTGAGTCACGAAATTTAGAAGAACTAGAAAAAGCCTTAAGTTTAGTCAAAGATTGGTCAGAAGAACATCCCCTCTATCAAATAGGTCAACAAATGACCGGAGAATGGACCAAGTTAATTATCTCTGTTGCTGAGGAAAAGATTCGAGAAGGTGATTTACAGGGGGCACTAGATACAGTAGGGAAAATTCCGAAAGATAGTCCAGCTTACGTTAGGGTAGAAGAAGCAAAAGCTAATTGGAAAACACAATGGGCAGAAGGTCAATCTTTTTATGATAAAGCTATAGAAGCTATAAAAGCAATAAATTGGGATAAAGCTTCTGATTACTCATTGGCTATGTCAAAACTGGATAACGTTTATTGGCAAACTACTAAACATAGAGAATTATTAGAGCGCATTGTCCTAGAAAAAAAGGGTTGGCAAATGCTTAAAGACGCTCGTGATTTGATATACTGGGAGACGGCAGATGAGTACGGAGAAGCGATCGCTGTAGCTAACAATATAGACCCCAATCTCTACATTAGAAACGAAGTCGATCAAAATATTCAAAAGTGGGTTAGTACCTTAATCGAAATTGCTACGAAAAATATAGAAGAAGAAGACCTAAAGGGAGCAATATCAGCCGTTGGGTTTATTCCTTCAGAGCATAAACTGAAAAAACAAGGGGAAGATTTAATATTACTAGGTCATTCTTTAGCAGCAACTTGGAACAGTCCTGAGGAAAAGTCTAACACTGCTAATATACTAGCTTTGATGGAAGGAAAAGCAGCAGCGACTCAGATTACCTCAAATAGTCCATATTATCAACAAGCTCAAGCTCAAATTAAGCAACTTCAACAACAGCTAGATGATTTAACTCGTATTCAGCTAGCTAAAGCGGTAGGTGGTATGGGTCAACCTTTCACATTAAGATTGGCCATAGACCAAGCTGGAATGATTGGCCAGAAACAACCAAGGCGGATCGAAGCTCAAACTTTAATTGCGAAGTGGCGCAAAGATATTCTTAAGATAGAAGATAGACCTTATGTGGTTTTGGCTAAACAATTAGCTAAACAGGAGACTGTTGATGAGTATAATTTAGCAATTAAGCAAGCTAGTTATGTTCCTTTGGAGCATCCCCTGAGAATAGAAGCTCAAACTTTGATAGCTGAATGGATTAAACGAGTACAGATTATTGAAGATTCACCAATTATAGCAGAAGCTAGAACTTTGGCGGAAGAAGGAAAACTGGAGAAGGCTATTGATGTAGCGTATAATATTAAAGAGGGTCGTGCTTTGTATGGCGAAGCTCAGGATGAAATTTATAAATGGAATACAGAATTACAAATTGCTCAAGATAGACCGATTCTTAATACAGCTTATAGTTTGGCTAATCAAGGTAGTCTAAGTGCTGCTATTAATAAAGCTTATCAGATTGGCTATGGACGCGCTCTTTATTATGAAGCTCAAGATGCTATATACCGCTGGGAGTCTGAATTAAATGCGATACGGGCAGCAAAACAAGCTGAGGAAGCTAGAAAACAGGAAGAATACCAACGAGCTCAAGAACAATATTATCAGCAAGATTCTAATCCTCAATATTATTCTCCAAGTCCACAAGGCTAATTTTAACTAACCGCGAGTCCTCAATATTATTTTGCACCTCCACAAACTTCTTAGATAAATTTGTTAATGTTAAAAGTTAAATTCAAAATTTCCTTAATCTTTGAATTTAACTTTTATTTTTTATTACCGATTAAAAATGTAGATAAAAAAAACTTAAACTTTTGTTTTCTGGTAAGCATTTCCTCCAGAATGCTGCGCAGATAGCCGTCAGTTATTAGCTAGTTTCCTGGGTCGGAACTTTGTTAACAGCTATGAGTTATTTAGTTATTAACTCACTGTCACACCAAATGAAATTCTTGATCGTTCAACCTTAAATTTGCTTAATTTTGGCAAAAGCTAATAGCTAATAGCTGAATACTTACCAAAGAATTAATAATTAAATAATTAGGGTTTGCGCTTCTTCAGTCTTTTAGTAGGGGGGAGGAACCAGAATCGGTGAATCCAGAATCCAGAAGGAATAGTCATTACAGAAGAGGTAGGAGGAAGAATTATTTTTTGATTTTCTATCACAATTAGCCAAAAATATTAGACTTTTTAGATTTCAAGACCTAAAATCTGGTACTTTTTCCGGACTAAAAAAGGCTGAAACCTTTATTAAATAGTGCTTTCATGCTTTTTTTCAGCAGACCTAATTAAATAATTACCGCCTTGAAGCCTCCTCTTTAAAAAGGGAAAAAAATAATTTTTTTCCTTTTATTCAATCTTCTTCCTTTTAGGGAGAGGTAATTATTAATTATCCATTATTGAAGTTCCCTGTTCCTTTAAAATAGGATTAATATATCAACCAAAAACTAATTTATGAATAGTAAATCGGCATTAAAATTGCTACTCATTGATAATGACCCTATCTTTCGGATGGGGTTAAAATTTTCTTGTGAGCATTTTCCTGATTTAGAAATAGTATTTGATGCAGAAGTAGGAGCGGAAACTTTAAGCAAGATTGAAAGTTTAATTTCAGAAGAGAATAATTTTTTGGTAATTCTAGATATAGAAACTAATAATTTACTTCCTCAAAATACAGAGGAAATGACAATTTCTGGAATTGACTTTTGCCAACAGCTTAAAACTTCTTATCCTGATTTATCAATATTATTATTGACGTCTTTACAGGATACATTATTATTAAGGTTAGCACAAAAGTTAGGTGTTAATGGTTATTGTCTCAAAGGAATTAGTATTTCTGATTTAGTAATTGTTATTAGACAAGTCGCAGATGGTCAGTTTTCTTGGCAAAATATTCCGGAAATTGAAACTATACAAAAAAAAGCTCGACCTAAAAGTTCAGGTTTAAAGGTTGAAACCAAAAAATTTTTCAATACTCTTTTGGAGAGCTTTTGTAAGTCAGGGTTAAAACAAATAGATTCTTCTCTTTTAGAAGTAACATCTCAACTTAATGAGAGAGTAAAAAAATTAGATAGAAATGATTTAAGTTCTCTATTAAATGTAGCAATAACTTCTGGGCAGCGCCGAGAATTATTAACAGTTAGATGGATAATTAGTCAGTTGTCACCTAAGTCTGTTAATAGGGATAAGCAACAGCAAATAACAGAAATAAATAGATATAATTTTGTCGATGCAAACTGGCAAAACATGACAGAATTAAAAACAGAACAAATCGTTAATTCTGTCAATAATAATAGGAAAAATTTACTGGCAATAAATTCAGAACTTGTTTCGTCTACCACCACTGAAGCTATAAATTTACAAACAACATTATTTGAGGCAACTATAGCTAAATTACATCCTAATTTAATTAACCTCAGTGGATTACCAATGGAAATTGATATTTTGCGAGGTTCTAAGAAGCAAGAATTAATTTATATAGCTTTATGTAAGTTTGAAGATATTCTAGATGAGCTGAGGACTACTTCTATTCGGATGGAAGAAATTCCTAAACAAAGATATGATATTGTACATAATTTGTGGGAATTTACTAGCAATTTTTTTGTAGGTGAATATTATCAATTAGAAATTAGCAATGGTATTGGAATTGCTAATTATTTTACGGAACCAGTTAAAGTAGAGGTAATTCCAGTTTTGTTAAATGATAGTGATAATGTGCATAAGTTTATTCTTGATAAAATTCCTTTAGTTGAAGAGTTAATTTCCTATTTATTGTTTGAAGTTCCTTTGGTAATTGATAATGTATCTTTTGAAGTGGGTACTGTTGAAGCAATGGAACGGTCTGAAGTTTTACTCCAAAATTTATTAATTTCAATTGCTAATGCTGTAATTCAACCTTTATTAAATAATTTTGCTGATGTAGAAGAAGTTAAAGAAGACTTTTATAGTCAGCAATTATTATCAACACGAGATATTGAAAAATTTCGGAACAGCTTATCTTGGAAATATCGTATAGAACAATATATTACAGAGCCAAAAGCAATTTTTGAGAGTAAATTTTCTTTATTTGTTTTGAATGAACTTGGGATTAAAAAAATATCTATTTATTCATCTCGTAGACATGAATTAATCAAACTTTCAGGAGTTCCATTGATAGTAACTTTACTGTTAGAAACTCGTGATGCAATAGCTCCTGGTATTAGGGCAACTGTTTCTTTTATTGGCAGTGGAGTTGTCTATTTATTGACTCAAGTAGTTGGGCGTGGTATAGGTTTAGTTGGAAGAGGTATTATTCAAGGTGTGGGTAGTTCTTTTCAAGATGTTAAATTTGGTAGAAATAATCATAAAGAAGAAGCAAGAAAAGGTTAGCAAAAATGTTTGCTTGTTCTTTTTTCTCTGTTCTCTAACTAGAAATAAAAAACTAAAACTTTTGCTTTTTCCCTGTTCCCTATTCCGTGTTCCCTATTCCCTAATAAAATAATTAATGGTAAATTATAGACTCTCTCAACAACACCTAAATCTATTAACAAATTGTCCCCGAAAATTTCAATATCTCTATCTACATAATCTTGGTGTACCGATAACATCAGCAGAACAAGAAAGACTAAATTGGGGTAGTCAATTTCACCTATTAATGCAGCAAAAAGAATTAGGATTACCGATAGAATCTTTAATATTAGAAAATCAAGAAATGCTGCTTTGCTTTAATAATTTTTCTCAAGCTGCATCAGAAATATTAAGTTCTGAAACTCAAGATGATATAATTTTACGTCAAGCTGAACATCATCGTAGTTTTAATTTTAAAGGTTATATTTTGACGGCTATTTATGATTTATTAATTGCTAAAAATAAACAGGCACAAATTTTTGATTGGAAAACCTACAGGTATCCTAAAAACCAAGAAAAATTAGCTCAAAATTGGCAAACACGGTTATATCTTTACCTATTAGTTGAAACTAGCAAATATTTACCAGAAGCAGTTTCCATGACCTATTGGTTTATCCAACCGAAAAGTGAAAAGTTACCATACAAATTAACATTTTCTTATAATCAACAAGCGCACAAAAAAACTGAACAGGATTTACAAAAGATATTAGATAATTTAACTGACTGGTTAAAAAATTATCAGGAAAAAGGATTAGAATTTCCACAAGTCCAGATTCTTGATACTTGTTATACTTGTCAATTTAGTAGTCCGTGTCAAGGTTTTTCAGAAGTTTATAATAGAGAAGGAGAGGGTGTATCTACAGATATTTCTGCTGATTTAATATTCAGTTTAGATAATATTCCTGAAATAGTAATTTAGCTTAAGACTATTTAATGTAAGCATTTCCTGAGTAAATTAAATTGGTCATCAGTTTACATTATAATCGGTTGATTATTGACAAAAGCTTTTTGCTGAAACTAATAGTTGTTTCGGCAGTATTTATTAGAAAATGCTTACTATTTACTTATAGGTTACTAATTAAATATTTAGTCTTTTTAGAGTTAAAAATTTTCATTTAATTAGGGGGGTTTACTAACTAAATATAAAAGTTTTGACAGATAAAGGTGAAATTTTAGGTCGGGAAAAAGTATCGGCTTTTGGGTTGATGGAGTAGAAAAAGTGAGTCTAAATGGGGTAACTATGACAGAAAAACTAAGGGGTTATTTTAGTTATCAGTAGAGAATGAATCTCTGACTAAACTCGGAGGTTGGAAATACTAAAGTTAAATATTTTTATCATCCCCTTAAAAAGGGAAACTTTCAACCAATTTTTTTGGTAATTATGAATAACTACCTATGATAAAACTTGTCTAACTAAATCCTAACTATTAACTATTTCCTACTCCTGACTGCCTACTCTCAGAAAAAGACTTTTACGGTTCCCGATAAATTAGCAAACTCTAATTATTAATCAGAATATTATGTCATCAAAAATACTTGTTGTAGATGATGAACCAGATTTTGAATCACTTATCATCCGTAACTTTAGAAAACAAATAAAGCAAAAAAAACTGAATTTTATTTTTGCTAGAGATGGTCTAGAAGCACTAGAAATATTATCAGAAGAAACCAGTATAGACATCGTACTAACCGATCTTAATATGCCATTAATGGATGGATTAAATTTATTAGATAATCTACAAGTTAAATATCCAGATATCAAGGCAGTAATTATTTCTGCTTATGATGATATGGAAAAAATTAGATCTGCAATGAATAGAGGTGCTTTTGATTTTTTGACTAAACCTATAGATTTTCAAGATTTAGAAATAACGATTAAAAAAACATTAGCCAATGTTCAACAACTCAAAGAAAATAAACGTTTAAAGCAACAAAAAAATGAAGCAGAAGCAGCAAATAAAGCTAAAAGTATATTTCTAGCAAATATGAGCCATGAATTACGAACACCATTAAATGCTATTATTGGTTACAGTGAAATTTTAATAGAAGATGCTAATGATTTAGGGGATGAAGGTTTTATCCGAGACCTGGAAAATATTCATACTTCTGGGAAACACTTATTAACTATAATTAATGATATTCTCGACCTTTCCAAAATTGAAGCTGGTAAAATGGATATTCACTGGGAAAGTGTGAATATTATGGTGTTAATTGAAAATGTTTTAGCAACTATTCAACCTTTGGTTGAGCACAATAATAATAAATTAGAAATAATCTGCGAAGATAATCAAGAACCTATTATTGCAGACTCTAATAAAATGCGACAAGTAGTTTTAAATCTTCTGAGCAATGCTGCAAAATTTACAGAAAATGGCAAAATAGTTTTACAAGTTAAAGTTGTTAATAATGATGAGGGTTTTATTTCTCAAAATGGAAATTGTAATTCTACAAATAAGCTGTTAGTTTTAAGTGTTACTGATACTGGTATAGGTATATCAAAAGACAAAATAGATAGTTTATTTCAACCATTTACTCAAGCAGATAATTCGACAACTAGAAAATATGGAGGAACTGGTTTAGGTTTAGCTATTAGTCAGCACTTTTGTAAAATGATGGGTGGAGATATTACTGTTGTAAGTGAAGTTAATCAAGGTTCTACATTTACTGTGAGATTTCCTGTTTCTCAAAAGTAACCAGTAAGAAGTAACCAGTAAGAAGTAACCAGTAAGAAGTAAAAAGGAAGTAAAAAGGAAGTAAAAAGGAAGGAAGAAGTAAGAAGTAACAAGTAACAAGTAAGAAGTAACAAGTAAGAAGTAACAAGTAACAAGTAACAAGTAAATTAAGTCTATAGTTTCTGGTATTTATGTAACTCTGAATAACTATTTTCAATAATGGATAATTGATAATTGATAATTGATAATTACCTCTCCCTAAAAGGAAGAGGATTGAATACAAGGAAAAAATTTATTTCTCTTGGTCGATTAGATTGACGAGGATACTTCGCCATCTCACCCTTCGGGAAGCTCCGCTGAAGACCGCTTTTTTCCCTTTAAAGGGGAGGCTTCAAGGCGTCAATTATTTAATTATTTAATTATTTAATTATTTAATTATTTAATTATTTAATTATTTAATTATTAATTATTCGGTAATTTTTCCATACCTGATTAATTTTGGTATGATATGATTCAGATCATATTATAAGTAAAGTACATCTTCCTCACACGGAAGAAAAAAAAGTAAATTAAGTCTATAGTTTCTGGTATTTCTGTACCTTTGAATAACTAATCTAATTTTTCCATACCTGATGATTTTTACTATGAGCTGAACTGTATTCTATTATGAGTAAAGTCTATTTTTTTCAGAGATATTTAGGAGCTGTTGAGCAAAGTATTTTTGCCAAAGTAGGTAGTAAGTAGTCAAGAATAATAGGGAATTATAGAAGAGGTACACGGTTCCCGATAAATCAGAAAAATTATCCCTTAATTTTTTTGCCTAACTCTCACCTAAATACTAACTTTTAAAACCTTATTAGTCAAAAATATGATACTTTTTTATATTCCCTATTTCCTGTTCTTGATTTGCTGCAAACTTATACAGCAGATTCCACTTTTGTGAGGTACACCAACGCCAGCTTTCCGGCTCCCTAATTATGAAAATTTAATTATTAAATCTGTACTTCATATATTATAATATACAAATAATTTTATCTACTTAATTGCTGATAACTGATAACTGATAACTATTCCCTACTATAAATTAAAGATGTCTGAACAAAAACTTTCTTGGCAAATTCCTGTGTATGATCATCTCCCTCATTCATTCATTGAATGTGTCAAAAATTATGCTCCAAAATTATCAGGAAAATATCTAGCACAATTATTATGGCAGCGACAAATTAAAGATACTAAAAATATCGCAGGATTCTTAGATTCAAAAAAATATAAACCAAGCAGTTCCTTTGAATTTGGTTTAGAAATTAATAAAGCTATAGAAAGAATTATCTCTGCTAGAAATAATCAAGAAAAAGTTGCTATCTGGGGAGACTTTGATGCAGATGGAATTACTTCAACATCCGTACTTTGGGATGGACTAGGAGAATTTTTCGAGAAAAATCATCAACTAACTTATTATATTCCTAATAGATTTACAGAATCTCACGGTTTGAACTTTGACGGAATAGAACGCTTATCTAAAACAAATTATAGTTTGATAATTACCTGTGATACAGGAAGTACAAATATTGCTGAAATAGAATATGCAAATACTTTAGGAATAGATATAATTGTCACTGATCATCACACCCTTCCCCCAGAACGTCCGCCATTATTTGCTATTATTAATCCTCGCTATTTTTCCCCCGATCATCCCCTATATAATTTGTCAGGAGTTGGAATAGCTTATAAACTTATCGAAGCACTTTATTTAACCTATCCAGAAATACCTAAACTTCCCCTCACAGAATTATTAGATTTAGTAGCTATTGGTTTAATTGCTGACTTAGTTCAACTAACAAATGATAGTCGTTATTTAGCACAAATAGGTATTGCCAAATTAAGTACACAATTACACACAACTACTAGACCAGGTGTTGCTAAACTATTAGAATTGTGCAAAAAAACAGGCGATCGCCCCACAGATATTTCTTTTGGTATTGGTCCAAGAATTAATGCTGTAAGTAGAATTATGGGAGATGCTAGTTTTTGTGTGGAACTTTTAACCAGTCGTGACTCTCAAAATTGTCAAAAATTAGCGTTAGAAACGGAAATAGCTAACTCTAGGCGCAAATCTATACAAAAAGAGGTGGCTGAAGATGTTGCTAAAAAATTGACAAAATTAGACCTTTCTACTACTCATGTTATAGTTCTCACTGATACTCAATGGCCTGTTGGTGTGTTAGGATTAGTTGCTGGCCAAATAGCTCAAGAGTATGGTCGTCCTACTATTTTATTGAATGAGGAAACGGAAGCTACTAGAACTTCTGAAACAAAATTATTAGCTCGTGGTTCTGCTCGTTCTGTTGGTACAATAGACCTCTATGAATTAGTAAAAAATCAGGCACATTTATTAGATAGATTTGGCGGTCATCCTTTTGCTGCTGGTCTGAGTTTGCCAGTAGAAAATATTCCGATATTTACAGATGCTATTAATCATTTATTAGGACAAACATTAGGGGTAAGTTTTAACCAAACCTCTATACTAGAAGTAGATTTAATTGTGACTGTATCTGAGTTAGGTAAAGATTTATTTCAAGAACTGAAACTTTTAGAACCTTGTGGTATTGGAAACCCCGTGCCTAAACTTTTGATTCAAAATTGTTGGTTTACTGATGTTTGGCATCGGAACCAAAAAGATTTATGGGGTAATAAGGTTAGATATATTAAAACAAATTTTGAGATTTGCGATGAGTCTATAGGTAAGGGTTTTCCTGGTATTTGGTGGGGTCATTATAAAGATGAAGTTCCGGAAGGAATATGTGATGCGTTAGTGGAATTAGATTTTAATACTTACGAGAAACGTTATGAAGTTCGACTTATTGCTGTACAGTCTAGTTGTCAAGATACTCAGGTTATTGTATCGAAACCTGTTGATTGGATATTGGACTGGCGTGGAGAAATTCAAAATTCAAAATTCAAAATTAAGAAGTATTTTCCTACTGTGGGAAGTCAAAATTCCCAATTGAATAATTCTAACTATAGTTCCACAGATTTACCTAAAGAAATGGAAAGTGGAAAGTTCCCAAAAGAAAACTATTGCGCTATAGAACACTTTCACTCATATTTAGCAGAAAATGAAAGCTCAAAATTGAATACTTCCAACAATAGTTCCACAGATTTATCTAAAGAAATGGAAAGAGGAAAATTGCCAAAAGAAAACTATTGCGCTATAGAAAAGTCTCACTCATCTCTAGCAAAAAATGAAAGCTCAAAAATTAATCATCCTAACTATCGTTCCACAGATTTACCTCCAGAAATAGAAAGAGGAAAATTGCCAAAAGAAAACTATTGCGCTATAGAACACTTTCACTCATATTTAGCAGAAAATGAAAGCTCAAAATTGAATACTTCCACAGATTTATCTAAAGAAATGGAAAGTGGAAAATTGTCAAAAGAAAACTATTGCGCAACAGAAAACTATCACTCATATTTAGCAGAAAATGAAAGCTCAAAATTGAATAATTATAATTATCGTTCCATAAATAAATCCAATGAAAAAGACTTAATTATTCTCACAGAATGTCCTACAAACTGGAATGACTTACGCATCTGGTTCCGCAGAGCTATAAATCAACAAAAAAAACTAGCGATCGCCTACTCCCAACCTCCTAATACCCCCCCCGTAGACATCTGGCAAAAACTCTTAGGAATTGCCAAATATCTCAGTCGTACTGGTCAACCTATAACTCGTTATCAACTCCTAAAAAAATTAAGTATTAGTGATGCCACTCTCAAATTAGGATTTAAAGCAATACCACATTTTGGTTTTAATGTCAAGTCAAAAGATAGATATCTTTATATAATTCGGAATCCCACCCAAAATCAAAAATTAGAAACCTTATCCCAAAAAGTCCAAAAGTTCTTAGCAGCAGTATCAGAAGAACAATTTCGGAAAAAATACTTTTGTCAAGTCCCTCTAAAAACAATAGAAACAATTGCAGCCCAAACAATTTTAGAAGAGACTAATACCTCTATTCCCTTCTAGTTGCTTTACAATAAATTGAAGTTGTGACATAAAATTACCCATAATTATGCTCATCTGTCCCCAATGTGAGTTTGAAAATCCTAACAATAATAAATACTGCCAAAAATGCGGTAAATCCTTAACCCACAAGAATTGTTATAAATGTGGGTCAAAAGTCTCCTTGACCGATCTACAATGTCACAACTGTGGGGCCGATACGGGTCAAGTATGGAAGGCCATTATTAATAAAACTTTGTCCTTAGAGGCGAGTGCCCATCAAACAGAGATTAATCTAGAGAAACTAGACCAAGAAGAATTTGTTGTCGAAGAAATTTCCTTAACTAAAGAGTCAGCAGCAGATACCATTGATAATGAAGAAAAAGAGTCTGAAGAAATCATCAAACTCTCCGAACTTTTTGAGGAGAAAATTAGTACAGAAAAAATTATAGAACCTAGTAAGACTCTAGCTATATCACCTTCAGATATAGAATCCGTAAATCCTCCATTAGAAACAATAACTGAAGTTGATAATCAAACCCAGGATATAGAAGATTCAGATAATTCAAAATCAACAAATGTGGATATCCTCAGCCAAATTCCTGAAGTAACAACCACAGAAAATGAATCATCCCTAAATAGTACAGAAAATATTTCAAATATATCAGAAAAATACTTAGATTCTGAAGAACGCTACCAATTATTAGAAACTATACCAATAAACAACCAAGAACAAACAATAGTTGTACAAGTATTAGATCTTTATCCACTAGAAAACACCCCAATTAGAGCTTGGTTGAAAAATAACTCTCAAAAAAGATTTAAACAAAAAACTCCCGAAATGGAAGCCTTAATTGTTCCTATGATTGCCCAACCATACATAAATTTATATAGCCAAATACCCCAATATTTGCCAGAGATTCATGATAGTTGGCGATCGCCAGATCAAGAAATATTACTTGTAACAGACTATAGCAGTTGGCCAAAATTAGTAGATTTCTGGAAAACTGAAGATATCTCCCAACAGCAGATTTTATCATGGTTACAGCAAATTACAGAACTTTGGGTAGTCTTAGCTCCCTGCAATTCTTGTCAAAGTATAGTAGAATATGACAACCTCCTAGTGAATCAAGCTGAGAATAACTTGATTAAGTTACAACGCTTATACTTAGAACCTGATGAAGAAAAAAATGATATTAATAACTTAATGCTATTCTGGCAAGGGCTGTTTGAAAAATCCCAACGTACACACTTTAGTTGGATAACAGATTTATTTCAAGGTTGGCAGAATGGCGAAATACAAACTATCGAAAAATTGCGATCTTATTTAATGAATACTCAAAACAGTTTACAACCTCAACCAATTTCTAAATCTTCACCGACAACTTTGCAAATAGATGATTCTGCTTCAAAAGTAGTAGATAATATTGAGACTCAAGATACTCAACTTTTACCAACACAACTAATTAGTTTAGAAAGTTCAGGTAAAACTAATGTAGGTACTCAACGTGACCATAATGAAGATGCTTTTGGGATTCAAACTCAAATAGAAAGTCAACAAACAACTACCGAAAAAATTATTCAGGCAAAAGGAATTTATATACTTTGTGATGGTATGGGAGGGCATGCTAGTGGAGAAATAGCTAGTCAGTTAGGGGTAGACACAATTAAACAATACTTTAACACTGAAGGTAATTGGTTCGTAGATATGCCTTCAGAGGAAACAATTCGTACAGCAATTCTCAAAGCAAATGAAGTAATTTACGATATTAACCAGCAAGAAATCCGTTCTGGTAGTAGTCGTATGGGTACTACTTTAGTTATGGCAATGATTTACGATACAAAATTAGCTGTCGCTCATGTAGGAGATAGTCGTCTGTACCGCTTTTCTCGTAAGGGAGGTTTAGAACAAATTACTTTAGATCATGAAGTAGGTCAAAGAGAAATCAATCGAGGAATTGAAGCAGAAATAGCTTATGGTCGTCCTGATGCTTATCAATTAACTCAAGCTTTAGGACCACGAAATGAAAATTTTGTGAGACCTGATATCCAGTTTTTGAATTTAGATGAGGATAGTCTATTAATTTTAGCATCTGATGGTTTAACAGATAATCAGCTTTTGGAAAACAATTGGCAAACTCACCTCGAACCACTTTTAGATAAAAAGGCTGATTTGGAGTTGGGTGTAAATAAGTTAATTGATTTGGCAAATCAGTATAATGGTCACGATAACATTACAGCAATTGCGATCCGTGCCTTAGTTAAACAGCAACAAGACTAGAGCTGCTCTACTGATAAAAGAATCAACAGTTAATCATAGCAAGATGCAATAATTGCGTCAAGTTTTTATCACAGTTAATTTCAACTGAAAGCCCTGGAAATTATAACTTATGACTTCTAAATCCTGACTCTTAACTATCACCAAAATATTATAACTGAAATAGGATTGCTATATTAATTATTAAAACTATCTATAAACTGTGATTAGGTTAACCCTCCTAGACCCTCAAAAAAATACTCCTATAAAAAAATGGGACTTTCAGAGAGAATCAATCATAAAAGTTGGTCGTTCTCCTGACAATCATATTGTTTTATCTGATACTTTAGTTTCCCGATACCATCTAGAACTACATAGAGTATCAAAATCCGTAAATCTTTGGCGCATAATTAGCCAAGGTACAAATGGAACTTTTGTCAATGGAATTTTGATGTCTCAGGGAATTGTTTCTGATGGTTCCCTGATACAGTTGGCAAGAAGTGGCCCAATTATCAAATTTCAAGTCCAAACTCCTACTGCTCCCCAAAACCCCAAAAAATGTTGTCCCCGTGCCGAAGATAACCCTCCAGGAAATTTATTTTGCATCTATTGTGGTCAACCAATTCGGGTTGAACGTAGTATTCGTCAGTATCAAGTATTGCGGACATTGGGTCAAGGTGGGATGGGTACTACCTATTTAGCATGGGATCGGAAGCAACATAATTTACAGGGTATAGATGCTTCCCCTACTGCTTCTCTAGTGGTACTCAAGGAAATGAATGCTGACATGGCTCAAATTATGAAAGCTCAAGAATTATTTGAGCGAGAAGCTAAAGCACTAAAATCTTTGAATCATCCCGGTATTCCTAAATTCTTCGACTTTTTTGTGGAAGAAGACAAGAAATATTTGGCAATGGAAATGATTCATGGTCAAGATTTGGAGAAACGCATTGTTACTCAAGGTCCAATTTTGCCACAACAAGGAATAGAGTGGATGATTCAGACTTGCGAGATTCTAGAATACATTCATTCTCAAGAACCTCCACTTATTCATCGGGATATTAAACCTGCTAATCTTCTAATCCGCCGCCGTGATAATCAGATCGTGGTTTTAGATTTTGGAGCAGTCAAAGAAATTGGAACACCTTTAGGTACACGAATCGGTGCAGAAGGTTATAGCGCTCCCGAACAAGACCGCGGACAACCTTTGACTCAATCTGACTTGTATGCGGTGGGTGCAACTCTGATTTTTGTGCTGACCAGTCAAAGTCCTATGAAGTTTTATGACAATCGTGGTGATGGTTATCGGTTTCATATTGAAAGCGTTCCCACCATTACACCACAACTACGAGAGGTGATTGAAAAAGTTACACAACCACTCCCTAGCGATCGCTATCAAACTGCTCCAGAGTTAGCAGAAGCACTAAAGAATTGTCTGTAACATTATAGTGTTCTACTTAACTAAAGCAATGGGGGTTTTCGGTTGGGGAAACTCCCAACTGTGATTTATATATAAGAAGATATCACCTCTTAATGTTTTGATAACAATCCTCTTTTCTGTATCAGATTTTATATTTAACAGCTCGCAGTGTTAATTTTTCTTTTTCCTATCCCGTCTTTGTTTTCTAAATTCAGCAATATCCTGATAAGTATGGTCTTCATTATAAAGAAGAGGTAATAATTATTAATTATTAATTATTATTCAACTAATCTTCTTCCCAAGCTTCTACAGCTAACAGTTCACTAACTGGATCTTGCATAGAAAAACCAAACTCTTGTAGTTCTTTTTTCCAAAAGTGCCATTTATCACCAAAAAGTAGGGCAATTTTCCAGATACTATCTGTTGGCTTGATTATATTAGATTTGACAAGGGAATTCACCTGACGCTGGAACTTGTCCATCGGGTGCATAACCTTTTGGTTCATAATACCTCTTGATTTTTTTGAAATTCTGCTTACAGCTACCCCTCTCCTTCTCACTTTTACCGATTTGAGGACTTTTCGTGGCCTTGAGAGAAGTAGTTTGTATTCTTATAATCTAGAATACTTAGTTTCTTTTGGCAAGACATTATAAGTAAAACTAAATCATTGAAAATGAATGGTGATCTTTGTTTATACTTCCTGGATTTTTATTTGTTTTGCTACTTGAATAAATTGTATTAATGTGATATACGAATCTTAATTTTGAGGGAATAGAGAATAGAGAATAGGTAAGAATTTCGGAGGTTTTCATTTGCTTTTTGATTTGTCACAATCAATTAGGAAATAGACCTCTCCAGAAAAAACGAAGCAGGGAGCAGGGAGCAGGGAGCAGGGAGCAGGGAGCAGGGAGAAATAATTGATAACTTCTGCACGATAATTGATTTTACTTTTTATTATTGGAGATGCCTAATAGGGAATGGGGAACACTTAACTGGAAGACAGGTCGATTACTTTAACGTTGCAATGACAACTGTTCAACTGGATTCATATAATATCATGTCCGAATAAACTGATAACCGATAACTGAAATGACCCGGTACATCATTTTTCTGAAATCTGCTGTATTCAACCGCACATGATATTACTAAAAGTCAGTTAATAGTCTAACCTTTCTGAGAACAAAAGTTAATACAGTTTCCTGAGAATAGATAATATCAGCTCTTCCTTCCATTCCTGGTTGAATTGGATATTGACGATCACTTTTGACTAAATAAGGTTGTTCAGGTTTTATGATCGCCTCATAATAAGCTTCTTGTAGCACTTCTGGAGTGATAGCATCTGGAGATATTGAACTGACAGTTCCTTTGAGAATACCATAATCAGGAAAAGGATAAGCTGAAACCCGAATCTGTACAGGTTGACCGACTTTTACCCTGGCGATATCTGCTGCTGTCACTCTACCTTTAAATACTAAAGGTGCGTTACTGGGAACAATTTGAGCGATCGCTGTTCCTGTTTCGACAGTTTGTCCAGGATTGCGTAAAAATAACTTAAGTATAGTACCATTTGCCGGGGCGATAATTACACTATGGTCAAGCTTGGTATTTATCTGTTCTAGTTTTGTGTCACCAACAGTCAATTCTTTAATTAGTTCGGTTCGCTTGACTATTAGATCGCGTCTATCTTTAGCAAACTGTTGAGCAAGTTGAGGTAAAGATTGGGATAGTTTTAAAATAGCTGAATCAATAGATGAATCATCTATCTTAGTTGATGGCTGAAAATTCTGAGGTTTAGCAGTAGCTAAAATTTGCACTTCTAGAGCAGATATTTGTTGATTAATTTGCTCTAGTTCCATATTGCACTGTTTTATTTTTTCTTCCAGTTGACTTTTTTTACGGTTGAGAGTGGATTCATCTATGCGTGCGATCGCATCTCCCATCTGAACTACTTGATTTTCACTTACTTCTATACTGTCAACTTTACCCTCTGTTAGGGCTTGAACAATTCTTATATCTCCTGTTGGTCGAGCAATAGCTTCAGTTCTGACAGTAGGATTATATTTGATTACACTCATTAGAGCAATAGCTGCACTAAATGTTCCTAGTAATAACATTCCCCCTATTTTATTCCAACGACTCATAGGAGGGAGAAATTCATCACTTTCTAGGGGTTGTAATTCTATAGAATCAGAATTATTAAACATAATTAATTTTTACTTACTAAAATAATTTTTTTGAGATTAAATTGAGAAATTAATATTATTTGGATTTACGCAGAAACCTGGTTTCTTTGGAGAAATTTTGGGGTTTGAGCAACAATATTGCAGTAATAAACCCGATTTATTGGTTGCTTTGCGTAAGTAGTAATTTTGCCTCCAAAAGCAATTTTTAACTTCAGCTTACTAAAAATAAAAGAAATAACATAAATAATCCGGAGAAAGTTAAAACTCGTAGATATTAAGGTTAAAGTTAATACTTCACAGAAAATTATCGTGGGAGTTGACAAAAATCCGGATAGTGCAAATTATTTGGGAATATAAACTAAAATTCCTTGAGGATTTGTAGAAATCAGCAAAGATTATCAATATTTTCTCAAAATTATAGCAATCCTGTTTGAGTCGTGTATAAGATGTCATTGCTTTTGAGGAATGGTTAAGGGTTATACAAATTCTCATGTATTATTGCTATACTTGAGTAATACTTCAGTCATCAAATAATTAACACAAACCAAATTATTTTTTGCCAATTTTAGCTAAGTTAATGTGGATTTTTCTGATGTTTACTTCTCCCCCACTCCCTTACTCTCCTACTCCCCTGCTCAATCAAATGTAGAAAAATTTTTGAGAAATGGTATTAATAGGTAGGAATTTCAGTTTTTTATTTACTTTTTGATTTGTCACAACCTATAACTGTAAGAAATGATTTGCGATCAAAAAACTATAGGGATTTGGAGAGCAAACCCCTACAATAAAATCTTACAACTTAATTTAGGATTGCTATATAAACTATGAGGGAATTCATCATGCAAGAATCTCAACCAAAGCAACTTTTTACAGAATTAAATTTAGAAGAATCTACCAAAATAAATGGTGGTTATAATGAAAATAATCAATATCGCCTGAATTTTTTAGGGTTTCAACTTTGTCCTCGGAGTTATTACAAATATAACCGTTATTCTCCTGAATATAAACCTTACAGTTCTAATTATTATAAAGGAAATATAAAAGGCTATTACTAAAATAATTTCAGTTATTAGTTATCAGTACCTTATTCTCAAACTAAGGGCTTAAAAAACTGAATTATTTTCATCACTTTGAGAGAAGAAGTTTGAAGATTTATCTATTGGTCATATTTTCATAATTCTTATTTATTTTTATATTTTATGTAGTAGGCTTGAATGGCTATAAAACCCTGCAAATGTTGTATAATTTCATCTTTTGGATAAGTTCTAATTTTTTAATTTTCAACAAATCAATCTGAGATTATTCTATTTAAGTAAAAATTATTTAATTCAGTATCTATCCGGATATTGCTAACTAACCAGGAAGAATAGAACGGTAAGCATTCAGCTATTAGCACCTCACCAGTCAGCTCTTAGTTTTTTTTAATGAATGAAGTAAGTCAAGCGTTCTTGCAACTTCAACTTCTACTTTTCAACTATATATCTGAGCTTTTAACCCATATAATTTATAGCTGGAAATTATAGATGTTTTTCAGAAGTGGATAGCTGTTTCGCTACGCGACATGAAAAGCGAAGCTCCTCTGTTTGCGAAGCATTCGGAAGGAAAAGAGGCTAGCTGAGTGCTGAATGCTTACATAGAATGCAATTAAGTTTGAGGAAAATATCTATGGAAGAAACTCAAAATAGCGAACTATTTTCTAACCTTTCTACTGAAAAATCCGCTACTATTAATGGCGGTCATTATTACAATAATTACGGTTATGGTCGCTCCGTATATTACTATAATCGTCCTATTATTAACCATCATTATCGTAGTTACAACCACCGTTATAATCGCCCTATCAGTTATAGCTACCAACGCAATTACAATTGCTACTAAAAATTAGCAAAAAATATCCTGAAACTTTAACTAAACTCAAGAATAATCTATTAAAAATAACGAGATAGTTGAATCAATAAATCCTAAGGATTCAGCACTCAGCGAGCAGCTATTAGCTTTTGTAGTTAACCTATAATTTTCTGTCCTAAAATAATGAAAAATAGAAGTTAAAACCAAACTCAATTCATTCATTAAAAAGGGCGTTGCTAACGGCTAATTACTAATAGATGGATGCTTAGATAAACTATCTTATTCATTGAATTAAATCCCAAGCAAAAACGATGCAAGAAACTCAAAATAACGAACTCTTTTCTGATATTTCTACTGAAGAATCTGCTGCTATTAATGGTGGTCATGG
>NZ_JAYKGW010000105.1:0-20743 GCF_035285525.1 Okeania sp.
TTTTAGTTGTAAGATTTTGGAGGTAGTTAGGAGTTATGAGTCATAATCTTAATGGTTTTATCTGAAAATAAACTATAGCAATCCTATTTGGTTCATGTCAAAAATTTTGTTACTCTTAGGGAACAGAGAAAAGGTAGAAGTTTTAGTTGTAAGATTTTGGAGGTAGTTAGGAGTTATGAGTCATAATCTTAATGGTTTTATCTGAAAATAAACTATAGCAATCCTATTTGGTTCATGCCAAAAATTTTGTTACTCTTAGGGAACAGAGAAAAGGTAGAAGTTGGGGAATTTATTTTTATTTTTTTAATTGTTACAACCTATCTAGCATTGCTATAGCAGTCCTATTTTATTTGTGTATAAAAATCCTATTTCTTTTAGGTAAAAATGAACAGGTAAAAGTTTCAGTTTTTTGATAGATTTTTTGATTTTTTACAACCTAGTTGATCATTGCTATATAAATAAAAAATTTCGCAAAGAAATGATCATTTACCTAATAATAAATGTATAAATCCTATCCAGTCATAGATAAAAAAGAAAAAAATCTTTTAGACAATACTCTTTAAAAGAGGTAATTAATAATTATCAAAGGTTACTTTAATTTCATTGAAAAATTTTTATAAATGAAGCTAGTAGACATCATCATATTGAGGCATTTTCTAATAACTGATTTGCCAAAATAAAGATGGTCTTTGCTGTTAAAATTTTTGCCAAATTAGGAAAATTTAGACTACAAAAAATTAAGATTATTTATATAGTAGGAACGAACTGAATTCGTCCGGCATCCATCTCCTCCATTAATAATTCTAATGCTTCGTAATCTACATCGGAAATATAGCCTAGTCTTGTCAACTCAGAGTTGATTTGATTTTCTATTTCAGGAGTTAATTGCCGAAAATAAAGAGCTTTAGACACAAGTTTCCGAATCACACAGTTTCGTTCCATGGTTAATCTAAGTAAAAATTCTACATAGTTAAATTCTTTGCTAGATATTTACCCTGATCAATGATCCAATACTATATACAAAAGTGATATTCGTCATTTAGATGTATGAGATGTAGGTTGGGTTGAGGGACGAAACCCAACCAAAACCTTTCTCCTGTAAGGAGGTTCCATGGGGAAAAATGGGTTTCATGTTGCACAGCAAAGCGTCCCTACCCTACTCCCTAATCCACCATTCTAGGTGTGTCAGAGATGTAGGTCTGGTCGTAACGCACTATTCTTGGTGTACCAGTTCCAGTCCCCTACTTAACGGTGCGTTACGGCGCTGGCGCCTAACACACCTACTTCCTTCCCTACTTCCTAAACTTGAGATATATTATTTATTATATATCGAATATATAAACATAAAAAAGACTTTTAGTAATAGTGGCAGTAGCAGTAGAGAATTTAATTACCCCCGATATTCACAAACCAGCTCGTTACCTTGGTAATGAGCTTGGTGCTTTTCATAAACCTTGGGACAGCTCTCAAGTACGCTGGGTATTGACCTATCCAGAAGTTTATGAGGTAGGAGCTTCTAATTTAGGACACATCATTCTTTACAATATTTTAAATTCTCAGCCACGGCAATTATGCGATCGCGCATATTTACCAGCTCCAGATTTAGCCCAAAAATTAAGGGCCACAAATAGTCCTTTATTTGCTGTAGAGTCAAGGCGATCGCTCACTGATTTTGATATTCTTGGCTTTAGTCTGAGTTATGAATTAGGTGCGACAAATATTCTAGAGATGCTAAGTTTGGCTGGTATTCCCTTGACTTGGCAAGAACGACTTAAAAGAAGTCAGAAGTGTTACTCCCCATCCTCCTTGTCTTCCCCCACTCCCTCACTGCCCCTAATCTTCGCCGGAGGACAAACAGCAACTTCAAATCCTGAACCTTATGCAGACTTTTTTGATTTTATTGCTCTAGGAGATGGAGAAGAGTTACTCCCAGAAATTGGCCTAATAGTTGAACAGGGAAAAGCTAATAACTTAACCAGAGAAGAATTACTGTTAGATTTAGCCCAAGTTCCTGGTGTCTATGTGCCACAATTTTATAGCATGGCTGAAGATGGCTCAGTTTCACCGATTCGTGACGATGTGCCAGAAAAAATATTGCGTCGAGTCGCAACTCCTATGCCAGCTTATTCTATAGGTTTAGTTCCTTATGTAGAAACAGTCCATGATAGATTAGTTCTGGAAGTTAGACGTGGTTGTACCAGAGGTTGTCGCTTTTGTCAACCAGGTATGTTAACCCGGCCAGCACGGGATGTGGAACCAGAACAAATAGTAGATACTATTGAAAAAGGTATAAGTGCAACCGGACATAATGAGTTTTCTTTACTTTCCTTAAGTTGTTCTGATTATCTCGCCTTACCAGCGGTGGGAACTGAAATTAGAAACCGTTTTAAAGATGAAAATATTGCTCTATCTTTACCAAGTCAGCGAGTAGATAGATTTGATGAAAATATTGCTAATATTCTTGGTGGTAGTCGTCAAAGTAGCTTGACATTTGCGCCGGAAGCTGGTACGCAACGAATGCGGGATATTGTCAATAAGGGTTTGACAAATGAGGAACTTTTACGGGGGGTCAAAACTGCTTATGAACAAGGTTGGGATAAGGTTAAACTCTATTTTATGATTGGTTTGCCTGGAGAAACTGATGCTGATGTGTTGGGTATTGCCGAAACTGTTTATTGGTTACAGCAAGAATGTCGAGCCAAAGGCCGGAAAAAGTTACAGGTGACAATGACAATTTCTAATTTTACCCCTAAGCCTCATACTCCTTTTCAATGGCATTCCGTTTCTATGGCTGAATTTAAACGTAAGCAAGAATTACTAAAAGCAGAATTTCGGAAAATGAAAGGTGTTAAGGCAAATTATACAGATGTTCGTATCTCAGGAATGGAAGATTTTCTGGGTAGAGGCGATCGCCGTCTAGCATCTGTAATTCGCCGTGCTTGGGAAAAGGGTGCTGGAATGGACTCTTGGTGGGAAAGTTTGGACCGAGCTTTTGCTGCCTGGAGTGATGCTATTGCCGAATCAGATTTAAGCTGGAAATACCGTCAGGTAGAAAATGGTGAATGGAATGTATTTGAAAATACAGAAAATAATTCTGATGTATGCTCCAAGCAAATCAATTCCCTACTTGACCAACCTCTACCTTGGGATCATATAAATACTGGAATTGATAAAAATTGGCTAAAAGAAGATTTACAGAAAGCTTTGGCAGAAGCTACTGTTCCGGACTGCTCTTTTGCGACCTGTTCTCATTGTGGTGTTTGTGGTCCTGATTTAGGTCATAATATTGTAGTTCCACCTCCACCCATTCCTCAATTTGTGGGTCAATTTGTGCCTAATCAAAATCGGGTACAACGTTTGCGGGTTTGGTTTGGTAAACTGGGAGAGATGGCTTTGGTCAGTCATCTGGATTTAGCTAGGTTATTTGCTCGTGCCGTCCGTCGGGGTAATATACCTATTGCCTTTACTGGAGGATATCATCCAAGTCCACGAATTGTTCCAGCTAGTGCTTTATCTTTAGGTGTAACTAGCACTGGGGAAGTAGTGGATTTTGAGTTGACAGAAGTAATGGATGTGGTAACATTTCAGAATAAACTGGAGAGTCAATTGCCAATTGGTGTACCTATATATAAGGTAGAAGAAGTAGAGGTTAAAAATCCTTCTTTATCTCAGATATTAGAAAAAGCAGAGTACATTTTAAGGGTCAGAAAAACTAATGATTTTGCTTCATATTTGATACAAGACTGCCAGAATATAGGGGAAGTTGAGGGTAATAACTGTTCTACTGGGTTTGGAGACCAAACCCCTAGGGTTTGGGAAAGATGGGTAGAGGAAATTAAAAATAGGGAATCAATTCTTTGGGAACATCAAACCAAATCTGGTAAAATAAAGGTGGTTAATTTACGCGATCGCTTGTTTGAGTTGGAGTTTTTAGAGTATCCAAAAGG
This sequence comes from Okeania sp., assembly GCF_035285525.1. Classification (GTDB taxonomy): domain Bacteria; phylum Cyanobacteriota; class Cyanobacteriia; order Cyanobacteriales; family Microcoleaceae; genus Trichodesmium. The sequence continues at coordinate 3,948 of NZ_JAYKGW010000105.1, forward strand.
TTTAAATTCTTCTTTATCAAGCTTTGATGATTCAGATTGGAATTATGAAACTGATGGTATTATTCGTTATGTAGGAAGCTATCAGAATGATGGAACTTTATTAAGACCACAAAATATAATTTATATGTTGGAAGAAGTCAGCAAACAAGAATTAAAGTTGCGGCATATTCATCGACAAAAGTTATTTTTGGGGTAATTTATAGTAATGGATAATGGATAATTGATAGTTGATAATTACCTCCTCTTTTTAGGGATAGTATTAACTAAAAGGAAAAAAATTAGGTCTCTTGATCGATTAGATATGGGGAGGTTTATTGGCGATATCTTGATCGCTTCTTCTCCTTGAAAGGAGATGTTTATAGACTTAATTATTAATTATTTTATGGGAGGGATTTTGTCTCTCAAGCCAAGTGCAAAGGGATTTGGAGACCTAGCCCCTACAGTTTTTTTTCTCACCAATCATTTCATATTGCTATACAAGAAAATCTGTTAAAAAGTTTCAGTTTTATCAGTCTGGAAATTGAAAAGATTATTTTAGTTGAAAAGGGTAGAAACTGTAAGCATTCAGCATTTAGCTTTTCAACTTAATAACTTACTAAAGTTAGTTCATAGCCTTTTTTTTCTGCGGAATGCTTACCAGAAACTTACAATTAAGTAATTGAAATTGAGATAGTTTCAATAGCATAAATTTCCAGCCTTTGTAACACAACCCTCTAAGCTGTAATAGCTCTACTACAGACTTGATAAAATATTCTGTAAAATCAGAAACTAATCAATCATATAAGGCCAAACAAAATTAAATAGGATTATGTTCAGGGTAGCTAATGGGCTATTATGCCAGCTTAATTAAATGATAATCTAGGACTTGAAACTTTGAGAAACTTGATTGAATACAGTGAGTCATTAATAAATTAACTACTCAATAAAAACTATGTATGGAAGTTGTATGTAACTTACCTAAAATTAATCTTAAATTATGAAGTTTTCTAGCAGCAAAAAAGCTATGAAAATAATATATAATTAGATAGGAATTAAAACTTGCAATTAATTAAATTAACAGCTTATGATCCTGGTAACAAATTGTATTAATTGTTCTAATTATAAAATTCTGAAAAAAGGTATTATTCTAATTAATGCTAGGTATCAAGGTTTGTCACAGAAATTGGATTATTCTTGTTGTTGATAACTATTAGAAAAAATGTGCTTAAAAGGAGAAACCAGTCTCTATTTCCTACATAAATAAGATATTTTTGAGATTGATTATATCGATCTCAAAACATCAGGTTAGGCAAAAATTTGGACCTCGGTGGCTCCAGTTTGGCACAAAATGCGTAAAGTTGGCCTCGCCCAGTTATTTTGGCTTTTTAAGTTCGAGACACTGGTTTTTCAAATCTCTTTACCTTTTTAATGCCGAACACATAGGGGTCGAAACTGTCCTCGCCCATACGACGTATTGTTACCCAAATAACGTTTACTTATTGCTAAGTAGGCTGGACTAACCATTTAAGCGACTTGAGCGCTTTGATTAGATTTGTGGTTAGTCTACTTTTTTCTCAGTAACCAATCCATTATAATGTTGTTGATAGAAATATTCAACTTATATGCTAACTGAGACAAACTTGCAGGACAGGTATCTTGCCTGTATAGCGGTCGAAGCAAAGATTAGGACATTTACAAATGCTCAAACTCGGTCAGAGATAATCTCTGACTTCTGACTTGCGCGTAGCGCTATAGTAGCTATATCCCAGTGAGAAAAAATCAGCTATAACATTCAACACCACAGACAACCCAAAAACACCAAACAAAACTAATCAAACCTGCGACGCCACACTTCTACTAAATAATACAGGCAAGATGCCTGTGCTACTCAAGGCAAGATGCCTGTAATACAAAAAAACTAATAACCAAATCTCTACAGGAGAAAATTGAATGCCGAAACAAATAATTATTACTGAGCAGCAAAGGATCGCTGCTGTATTTTCTGAAGACCAAATCCAAGAACTTGTGGTCGCCAAAGGTAGCCATCAAGTCAGCGATATTTATCTGGGAACTGTAGAAAATGTAATACCTGGAATAGATGCAGCCTTCGTCAATATCGGAGACCCCGAACGGAATGGATTTATTCACGTCAGCGATCTAGGTCCATTACGACTGAAGCGCTCCTCTAGTGCCATTACAGAACTACTGACACCCCAACAAAAAGTCCTTGTCCAAGTAATGAAAGAACCCACTGGGACAAAAGGACCACGTTTAACAGGTAATATAACTTTACCAGGCCGTTATTTAGTCCTCATGCCTTATGGACGAGGTGTTAATTTATCCCGACGTATCCGTTCTGAAAATGAACGAAGTCGCCTCAGAGCTTTGGCAATTTTAATTAAACCAGCGGGTATGGGTCTATTAGTGCGTACTGAAGCAGAAGGAATGGAAGAAGATGCTATAATAGAGGATTTAGAAGTTTTGCAGCAACAGTGGGAAATTATCCAAGTCGAAGCAAATTCTCACAGAGCGCCAGCGTTGCTAAATCGTGATAATGATTTTATTCAACGGGTACTACGAGATATCTATAGTACGGATGTAAATCGAATTGTGGTGGACTCTAGTGAGGGGGTGAAGCGGGTCAAGCAACATTTGCTGAACTGGAGTGGGGGCAAACCATTACAAGTTTTGATTGACCATCATATCGAACGGACTCCTATCCTAGAATATTTCCGAGTTAATGCAGCTATTCGAGAAGCTCTCAGACCAAGAGTAGACTTGCCTTCTGGTGGTTATATTATTATTCAGCCTACTGAAGCACTAACTGTGATAGATGTCAACTCCGGTTCTTTTACAAGGTCTGCCACAGCTAGGGAAACGGTACTTTGGACAAATTGTGAGGCAGCTACGGAAATAGCTCGTCAATTACGTCTCCGGAATATTGCCGGAGTAATTATTGTTGATTTTATTGATATGGACTCACGGCGAGACCAATTACAGGTTCTAGAAAATTTTAATCAAGCTCTTAGAGCTGATAAAGCTAGACCTCAGATAGCTCAGTTGTCAGAGTTGGGTTTAGTTGAATTGACTCGTAAACGCCAAGGTCAGAATATATATGAATTGTTTGGTCGTACTTGTCCTAGTTGTAATGGATTAGGACATTTGGTTCATTTACCTGGTGAGTCAGGAACTTCTATTGGGGAAGTTAATTTGCCTTTAGTTTCTAGGACTCCAGATGTGGAAGAATCAATAAGACCTATGAGTGTTGCTCCTCCAACTTTGGTTAGTACAGCTCAAAACTCATCTTGGGAGGGAATACACAGATATCAAGAAGTTGAATCTGGTAATAATAGCTCAGATTTAGAGTTATTGAATCATCCTAGTTATCAGGAAACTCGTCGTCGTCGTCGCCGTCGAGTAGCGGTTGGTGAAACTATGCAGGATGAGTCTTTGGATTTACAAGAAAGAGAGTTAGGTTCGGGAATGGAGTATCCTATTCTTTCTGACGGATATTCAAATCGACGTTCGGGAAGGGAGATAATTAGACCTGTTACTGAACCTCCAGAAGTAGTAACAGTAGAAATGACTTCTGATGAACAGGATGTTTACGCTTTGATGGGTATTTCTCCATTAACATTATTGGAGGAGGGAACAGTAAGAAATTCTAAGTCAGTAATTATTTCTATTAAAGAGCCAGGAGAAGGGAAAAGTAATCTGAGCGGAACTAGGGAAGAACAAGAGGATAAAGAGGTTGAAGAAGATAATTCCCCGAAACCCCCCTTTGAAAGTGAGGCTTTAGATGAAAATTCTTCTTTTGAAAGTGAGGCTTTAGATAACGATGATCATCCCCCCAAACCCCCCTTTGAAAGTGAGGCTTTAGATAAGGATGATCATCCCCCCAAACCCCCCTTTGAAAGTGAGGCTTTAGATGATAGTTATGATATGGAGTTAAGTGATTCGGATGTTGACCTAAGTTTAGATAGTAATGAATCTGATGATTTAGATGTTGACCTAAGTTTAGATAGTAATGACTCTGATGATTCTGGACCAGTTCGTCGCCGTCGCCGTCGTTCTTCCGCAGTTACGGAAGAAAAGGAATAGAGAATAGGAGGTGGGAAATGGTGTTTTCTGAGTTTATTGATGAGCCATTCTCACCTCTGACTGCTGGTGTGGATGAAGTGGGACGTGGGGCATTATTTGGGCCAGTAGTGGCAGCAGCGGTCATTTTGCCACCGGAGGTTTGGGATGATTTGGCTAATAGCGGGGTAAAAGATAGTAAAAAGCTGAGTGAAAAACGTCGGTGTCAGTTGGCTGCGAAAATTAGGAGGGTGGCTTGGGATTGTCAGATTGGCATTGCTTCTGTCCGAGAGATTGACCGTTTGAATATTTTGCAAGCTTCTTTATTGGCGATGAAGCGGGCTATTTTAAAGCTGAAACCTCAGCCCGATATGGTTTTGATTGATGGGAATCAGGAGATTAGAGATTTATTTATTCCTCAAAGGACTATTGTTAGGGGGGATAGTCAGTGTTTGGCGATCGCTGCTGCTAGTATTGTGGCTAAGGTTTGGCGAGATGCTTTGATTGTGCGTTTGGCGAAAAAATATCCGGTTTATGACTTGACTAATAATAAAGGTTATGGTACCAAAAAGCATAAACAAGGGATAGTCAGTTACGGGGTGTCGCCTCAACATCGTCTTTCGTTTTCTTTAGGGAGTAGGGAGTAGGGAGTAGGTAGTAGGTAGTAGGGAGTAGGTAGTAGTCTCCAAATAGGTAGTAGAGAGGTATGGAGGCAATGAATGGGCAATGGGTAAGACTTTTGAAGTTTATTTCTAGTTTTTGTGTTTAATTATAGCAATAAAAATTTTCCATAAATCAAGAAAATTATTGTAAAATATCAATAGTCTTTCTCTTGTTTATAAACGAAAATTTTTCACTGATTTTGATATCTGTGCTACTAAACCCAGCAAATTTTGGAAGGATTCATGTATTTGTTTTGTTACCTGTACTTGTGTGAGACTTTTATGGTGCAGAGTTTTAACAACTTCCGTGATTTTTTGTAGATTATTAATTTGATTTTCTCCTAAAGAAGCAAAGTTATTTGTACAGTGATTAAATTTGTATACTTTCTGAAAAATTCCACCTAAACCTAGCTTAATTTCTCCTCCCAATTTTTTGGTCTGGGAATTTGCTAAAGCTATATTATTCTCAGGAATAGTCAGATTTAAACATTGAATCTTCAGTGGTAAATCTGACAACTTTTTCTTAACTAATACCCAATTTTTTTGATATAACACCTATACTAATTCAAGACTTACGCAGAAACCGGATTTATGAACGAAATTTGGTGGCTTAAACAACAATATTACTGCAATAAACCGGGTTTATTGGTCGCTTTGCGTAAGTCCTATAATTAATAGTTAACATATAGCAATCCTATTTTATTAGTCTCAAAAATATTACTGCTTTTTAGGGAAGACTTAACTGAGAACAGGGAACAGGTGTGAATTTCAGTTTTTTTTATTTACTTTTTGATTTGTCACAACCTATTTAAGATTGCTAATTAGGGTTTGCTGATTTATCGGGAACCGTAAAAGTCTTTTAGTAGCAGGGAGAAGCCAGAATCCAGCAATCCTGCAATCCAGAAGGAATAAGAATTACAGAAGAGGTAGTTAGAAGAATTATCCCTTGATTTACGGTTCCCGAAAAATCGGCTAATTATGGCTAGAAAATCCTAGATTTTTTTAGCTTTCCAGACTGAAAAGCTGATACTTTTGACCTACCTAAAAATGCTAAAAGGTTTATCTGTAAAGACTTTCATCAATAATTCAGCAAGCCCTAATTATTAGGTCAGTAAGAAATGCTGTTAACTGAAATCACCGAATATTCAAGGAGGGATAATACCATATCAGAAAAACACAAATCTTACCTAGATTTTGTTACATTCAATATGTGGGTTTTAAAGAGTTAAAAATTAGTTTTAAGAGGATAAATTTATGAATGGATCTTTTCGAGTAGGAAACTTATTTGGTATACCATTTTTCATTAACTCATCCTGGTTTCTAGTCTTAGGTCTTCTGACTTTAAATTATGGGGATAACTTAGCAACACAGTTTCCCCAAGAATTGAATGGAATTTTACCTTGGGTACTAGGATTAATAACAGCATTATTGTTATTTTCCTCTGTCTTAGCTCACGAGTTAGGACATAGTTTTGTTGCTATATCTCAAGGAATAGAAGTAAAGTCAATTACCTTATTTTTATTTGGAGGTTTAGCTAGTTTAGATAGAGAATCAAAAACACCAGCAGAAGCATTTTGGGTAGCAATTGCTGGTCCTTTAGTTAGTCTAATATTATTCATTTTATTCGCAGCAATTAATTTTTCTATAGGTATTAGCGGACCAATAGCATCAATTATTCAACTGTTAGCTTATATCAACTTAGCTTTAGCATTATTCAACCTAATTCCTGGTCTACCTCTTGATGGTGGTAATATCCTTAAATCTATTGTTTGGAAAATTACTAATAACCCTTATAAAGGAATTATTTTTGCTAGTCGAGTAGGTCAAGTATTTGGTTGGTTAGCTATAATTTCTGGTTTAATTCCGACTGTTTTATTTAGTATTTTTCCTAATTTTTGGAATATTCTGATTGGTTTATTTCTTCTACAAAATGCTAGTCGTTCTGCTCAATATGGAGAAATTCAAGGTACTCTGGCGAGTTTAACTGCTCTAGATGCTATTGTTACTAATAATCCAATTGTGTCAGAAAATCTATCTTTACGAGAATTTGTGAATGAATTTGTGATTGGAAAAGAAGCTAGAAAAGAATTTTTAGTTACAAATGAAACTGGGCAGTTATTAGGAAAAATTAATGTTGATGATTTAAAAATAATTAATACTTCAGAATGGCCTATAGTTCAAGTGAAAGAATTGATGAAACCTGTGACGAAAATGGAGGTTGTCACAGCTAAAACTCCCTTATTAGAAGTAGTTTCTTTGTTTGAGCAAAAGCAAATCAATGAGCTAACTGTTATTGGGGAAAATAGTGCTTTAGTTGGGTTAATTGATAAATCTTCAATTAAGGGTTTGTTAGAAAAAAAATCGTAAGAATTAAAAATTAAGAATTTAGAATTGAACTAACTATTTCAAACCCTCTAAAAACTATCAGTTTAAGTAGGTTTAATTAAGAAATATTCAATGTAGGGGTTTGGTCTCCAATTTATCGGGAACCGTACCCTCTACAAAAACTAAACCAATTCTCCATGACCAGTAATAACAAGTTCTGATGGTGCTGCACCATGAAGTTTGTCAAGTTTATTATCATCAAGACTAAGTGTTGTACCATCAAAAACAACCTCTCCATTTCTGAGGGCAACAGTCCGCTCAGAATAGCGACGTACCATTTGAACTTGATGTAGAGAAGTAACAATAATAATGCCATTTTCCCGATTAAGTTCGTATAATAATTCCATTATTTTACGAGCAGATTCTGGATATAAAGAAGCAATAGGTTCATCTGCTAAAATAACTTTGGCTGTCTGTACTAAACAACGGGCGATCGCTACTTTTTGTTGTTGTCCTCCAGAAAGTTGAGAAGCTCTTTTCTTTGATAAGCTTGGTCTAAAATTCCTACTCTTTCTAATGCAGCAAGTGCTGGTATTTTTTGTTCTTTTGTAAATAGACGCAGTGTAGAATTTACTAGAGACATTAGCCCTAAGTTTTCCACTAAGATATTTTCAATAACTGTTAGTCGTTTAACTAAATTAAATTGCTGAAAAATACAGCCTATTTGACAACGTAATTTTCTAATATTTGAGTGAAAGTTATTATCCTTTTGTAATATTGTGCCAAATACATAAACTGTACTTTTATCTCCTTTTTCTAAACCATTAATGTGTCGTAGTAAGGTAGATTTTCCCGAACCAGAAGCACCAACTATAGCAATCATTTCTCCTACTTCAATATTCATATTAATTTGTACTAGATATGGTTTACCTTGAAAACTTTTATCTAGATTTTTAACTTCTATAGCTTTGTATTTAGATATTTTTATTTAATAGGATAAATTGAGTTACCAAATTTTACAATTTTTTGGTTAACTTATGGTTATCTTTAAGTTAAAAGAAAGAAGATGAAAGAAGGAAGAGGGAGGAAGGAAAGTATAGTATCAATTTTGATAAAAGTTTTGATATTTAATTGGCAAACCCTAATTAGGTTTTGTCAAATTTTTTATAATCTTTTATAACCGAATTTGGTATTATTACTAAACTCCTTTCACTTTCAGGAGCCTAACTGCAAAAATAACTATATATAGCAAAGTTTATGGTAATTAGTATTAGTCAACTACAAGTTTTGCTCATAACTGATAAATGATAACTGATAACTGATTTTACAGCCAACCCCGCAGACGATAGACCATCATACCTATATATTCTTTTAAAGCCTTAGTCGAATTTTGTAGATTAGCAGCATCAGGAATAATATTTAATAGAATACCTTGCCAACTATCTGTTTTTTCCTGTAAGTCTCTTTCTGTAACTATAAAATCTGTTGGTGCTGGAATTACGGATATTTTCTGCTTTTCAAAGATCGAGATAGAACGGGGAGTATGCAGTGCTGAAGTTACTAACAATACAGAACCTTTTATTTCTTTTGTGTCTAAAATTTGTTTAACATTAACAGCATTTTGATAAGTATTTAAAGAATCAGTATCTTGTAAAATTGCTTTTTTAGGTACTCCCATAGACTCTGCTATTTCTGCCATATCTTTAGACTCAGGATTTCCTCCATCTTTCCAATTAATTCTACCTCCACTTAATATTAGAAAAGGTGCTTTACCTTGTTGATATAATCTGATTCCATACAAAATTCTATCTCCTGCTTCACTAAAATCTACCCAGGGGCGGGGAGAATTAGCTGGTTTAATTCCACCACCTAAAACTACTATTGCTTCTGCCGAAGGTAACTCTTTTGGTGGTAAATTTTGCCATTCCAAAGATTTAATCAATTCTTGAGAAACCCAAGAATTACTAAATACAAGTGTCACTGTGAAGGCTAGAAAAATTGCTAATGCAGACCATTTGGGATACCACCATAATAAAACAAAAGCTATCAACATTAGTAAGCAAGATATTCCTAATGGATAGATAAATAAAGGGAGTAATTTAGAAAGAAATAAAAACATTATTAGTTGAGTAATTTAGTTAAGTATAGTAATCCTAAATAGGTTGTAAGATTTGCTGGTAGGGGTTTGGATATCAAACCCCTTATTCCTGGGGTTTTGAGACCAAACCTCTACAGTTTTATCTTACCAATTATCCATTATTGAAGAATGATTTATTATGGCTATAATTAATATTTTTTTCTAGACTTTGAGGGTATTTGATTTTGTCTGAAGAACCAATTCAATACAGAAACACCACTACGTTCTTTAGGTATTTTAGGCCATGTTTTAATTGCTGAAATTGGTTTGGATGGTTGGGGAGAATCTACAGGTTCAGCATCTGGTTTTTCTGGAATTTCTGGTCTTGATTCTATTTGCGACCACAACCCTAATAATCCAGCCGAAATTCCTCCAATCACACCAAATATAACACTTAATTTTATTGTATATTCTAGTAAACTAAAACTAATACTGAAAAATAGAATAGCTACTATTCCAGCGATTAATCCTGTTGATATTGATGATTTATCCATATTTTTTTATAGTTATTAAAAACAATAATTTTCTCTGATTTGACTAATATGATTATTAGTATATAACCATAAGAAATCATTTGTGAGAAAAAACTAAAATCTGACGATATATTTAGGATTGCTATATAATAAATGGCATTGCATAGATGCGACATAATTTTAATAGTTTTGTGTATGGGGGATCTTGCCCGTTGATTATATGTTTGCACAGACAGGATGCCCATCCCACTTATATTCATCCCTGAATTTAGCAACACCTAATAAATTGTACTTCAGTTGAGGAAATATTTAATGGTAGCAGTTTCCAGTAATAACCGCAACGATACAAGATTTATCGTCCCCTCTGATGAATTTACCGGAGTTGTTCAACTTGAAAATACGAGTAGGAGAGAACTTTGCACGGGAACACTGCTAGCTGGTGATGGTTTTCATATTCTAACGGCTGCCCATTGCTTTAATAATCAGGATGATTCGGCTAACTTAAATCCTAATCCTAGTAACTATCAAGTTTCTTTTGAACGAGCTGATGGCAGTTTGGAGGAAAGAAGTGTCAAAGAAATTTTCATTCATCCTGATTGGACTTCTGATTCATTCAGTAATAACGATATTGCTATTGTTAAATTATTAGATAAAGCACCAAATTTTGCCGAGGGTTACGAAATTTACCGTGATTCTGATGAGGTTAATCAAACTTTTACCCGTGTAGGTTACGGTAACTCTGGAACAGGTGCAAACGGTGAAAATAATTTCGGTTTATCTACCAAGCGCTTTGGCAATAACGTTTATGATGCTTTAGCTGATATTTTTGCTGAGTCTCCTGTTAGATTTACAACTATTCCCAAAGGTACTCAACTTGCTTTCGACTTTGATAGTGGGAAACCAGAAAATGATGCTTTTGGTCAACAATATGGTTTGGAACAGTTGGGAGTAGAACTAGAAGTAAATTCTACTTCTGGAGATTCAGGAGGTCCGGCGTTTATTGATGGCAAAATAGCTGGCATCACATCTTATGGTTTTTCTCCGGGAACAGGAGATATAGATGTAGATGATATTACCAATGCTAGTTTTGGAGAATACAGTGTTGATACCAGGATTTCTGCTTATGCTAGCTTCATTGATGAAATTCTGAACCTACCAAAGAAAATTCAAGGAACTAGGGGTAATGATACTTTGAATGGTACTGATCACAATGATACTATTAGTGGAGGTCGTGGTAAAGACAAACTTGTGGGAGCTTCAGGTAGAGATATTTTAAGAGGTGGTAGTGGTAATGACACTTTGTTCGGGGGAAGAGGTAATGATCGCCTCAATGGTAATGCTGGCAATGATAAACTGACAGGGGGCGCAGGTAGGGATACCCTTCATGGTGGTTCTGGTAAGGATAGACTTACAGGTGGTACAGGTAGCGATCGCCTCAATGGTAATGCTGGCAATGATACACTTACTGGAGGTGGGAGTTTTGACAATTTTATCTTTAATACTAATAATAAATTTCAAAGTAAGGATATCGGTATAGACGAAATTACAGATTTTTCCCAAACCCAAGGAGACATTATGATTTTAGACTTGGAAACTTTTACTGCTATTAATAGTGACTCTGGAACTGGGTTCAATATTGGAGATGAGTTTGCCACAGTTAGGAATGACCGACAAGCAGCAACTTCTGATGCAGTTATTGTCTATAATAGGAACAATGGTAATTTGTTCTATAATCCTAATGGTAGCGCAGCGGGTTTTGGCAGTGGCGCTCAGTTTGCGACTTTGATAAATACTCCATCTTTAATAGCAGAAGATTTCTTTCTGAGAAGTTAGTGATGCAATAAGTGGATGTGAACTCAGAAACCAGACGTGAACTCAGAAACCCGGTTTCTTGAAGAAACCGGGTTTCTTTTTGAGTGAAGAAACCGAGTTTCTTTTTGAGTGAAGAAACCGGGTTTCTTTTTGAGTGAAGAAACCGGGTTGCTTTTTGAAGGTAAAGCGATTACTGTTGTTGCCAAATTTTAATAGTATTATCACTACTACCGCTAACTAAAATCTTTCCATTCTTAGAAAAATTAACAGAATTAACATACTTTAAATGACCTTCTAAATTTCCGATTTGCTGACCTGTTTTCCGATCCCAAATTTTAATAATTCCATCCTCACTACCACTAACAATAATATCTCCTTGAGGACTAAAATCTACAGCCAGAACATCCCTAGAATGCCCCTCCAAAGTTTGTAATATTTCACCACTTTCTATTTGCCAAATTTTAATATTGTTGTCGCGATCGCCACTAGCTAAAACCTTACCATCAGGACTAAAAATAACTGCATAAATATAATGTATTCCCTGATAATAATTACATAAATTTTTCACAGTATTTCCTAAACTTAAATCCCAGATTTTTATCATATTATCTTCACTCCCACTCGCCAATATTTTGCCATCCGGACTGAACGCGATCGCTCGGACTGGTTGTGTATGTCCGGTCAAAGTCATCATCAACTTCTCGTAGTTAGGAGCATAAATATCATCCCCCAGTCGCCAAACCTTCACAGTTTTATCTTTACTCGCACTAGCTAAAGTTTTGCCGTTCGGATGGAAAGCGATCGCTGTAACTCCTCCAGAATGAACAAAATATTCTCCCCGTCCCCAGTCACCGAGAATGCAAAGCAGTTTTCCTGTTTGCACATCCCAAAATCTAATAGTTTTGTCATCACTCCCACTCGCCAATATTTTGCCATCCGGACTAAAAGCAACAGAGTTGACATAACCCAAATGTCCGCGAAGAGTCAATATCTCTCTACCACTATTTACCTCCCACAACTTAATAGTTTCATCCTCACTACCACTTGCGACAATTTTGCTATCCGGACTGAAAGCAACAGAGCAAACCCATTTTTGATGACCGATGAGAGTATGTAAGCATTTCCAAGTTTGACTCGGTACAGGTGCAAACCTAACTTCTGGTGTTTGGATCGCAGTTTTATCTTGAACCAGAGTTAAATTCAGATCAGGCTCCGTATTCAAATTTTCCATAACTGCATCAACAGACTGATAACGACGGTTGACTGCATTTTCTATCAGTTTATCCAAAACATAACCCAATTTTTCGCTCACAGAATTATTGCGTAAATAACGTCGCCACACCCAAGTTCCCTCACCGACATCAAATAATTCAAATGGGGAAACTTTAGTTAATAGATGCAAGCAGGTCACTCCCAAACTATATAAGTCGCTAGCAAATACTGCTTTGCCTCGGTTTTGTTCGGGTGCGGTATATTCAGGAGTGCCGATAGTTGTACCTGTTTTGAAGAGTGCGGTTCCCAGGGCATATTTGGCAGCACCAAAATCTACTAATACTAACTGGTGATCGCTATTTTCACAGCGAATAATATTTTCTGGTTTGATATCGCGGTGAATAACGTTATGAGAATGAATAAACCGTAGCACTGGCAGTAAATTTTTCAGGAAACCTCTAATTTGGTCTTCATTGTAGGGTGCTTCAATTTTCAGTGCTTGAGCTAAATTTTTTCCAGGGATAAATTCTTGGATTAAATATTGTCGCCCATCTTGAGTGAAATGAGCCATAAGTTCGGGAATTTGGGAATGTTTGCCCAACTCGTCTAATCTGGTAGCTTCTTTTTCAAATAGTTCGGCAGCTTTATTAACATTATTAGTGCCTTGGGAAGCGGGAAAAAATTGTTTAATGACGCAGTTAGGTTTAGAAGGTTTATCTTCATCAATAGCTAAAAATGTTCTGCCAAAACCTCCTTGACCAATTAGGTTTAAGGGACGATAGCGGTCTTTTAGTAATAGTTTTGTACCGCAATTTTGGCAATATTTATTGAAGTCTGGGTTTTGGGTAATTTGACAGTTGGGGTTGAGGCAATAACTCATGCCGATAGATTTTTAGCTAAAGATTATATTTACAGGATTTTTGCAAGTTTTTTTGTTACTATATTCTAGTTTTTGTGAGGATTGGCTGAAGTTAAGCTTAAATTAATTTTTCTGTTTTTTTGAGTATTTATATAGAATCCGGTTATGGGTAGTGGGAGAGTGGGAGAGATGGTGCATAATGGGGGTATTTTTATACTTTTTTTCTCTATCAGGACTTACGCAAAGGTACTATCTATAGAGTTCAAAAACTATTGTGCCCTGGTTTGAAGCGCTATATGTAGCGTCACTGCGTAAGTCCTATCTATTCTATTTCTTGAAATTATGACTCCTGATATCATGTCCGGTAGTATCGGAGCGTGTATAGAATCAAGGTAAAAATGGCATAAAAGCTTCTACCTACCTTCCTCTAAAATGTAACTGCTGAACCGGACATGATATGAATCCTGTATCCTGACTCCTGTTTTTCAATCCTGACTTTTTAGAGATACCAAATGGGTTCGTTCTATAAAACCCTATCTATTTTTACCTTTCAAAAGGGCAATTTCTCGTCTTAGTTTAGATATTTCATTGGAAATATATGTTAAATTTTGTACTGATTCTCGCGTATTCTTATTATGATTATAAGTTATGATTCTAATGTTCCATAATTGCTTAATAACTTCGTTCATTCTTTGATTAAAAAAATGTTCTCTATATTTTTTAGGTTGGAAAGGATATTTATCAACCGCCTCCACAGCATTCTTAAAATTTTCAGCTAAATTTTTGTCACTAACCTTGATCACATGACCATAAAGCTGAAAATATCTTTCCACCAGCAATGAAGCTTCAAGCAGCCATGATTCTAAAGCTACATCAAAAGGTATATGATTAGCTTTTACTCTCCTATTTGCTTCGTCTGGAAGATTACTTGCTTTAGCTGCTTTATTATATCTAAAATGGCTCCTCGCATATTCTATGGAAGGTGTGATTCTGCCTGCAAGATATAGTTCTTTGCTCTCTTTCTCCAGATACTGAATGAAGAGTGCATCAATCCTTTGCTGAAATAGGCCAGGACTTTCTAGGGGACCAGGAATATCATAAGCTGTTTCCTGGTAGTTGGTTAAATCTAAACCTCTCTGTATTTCAGAGTTGTCACTGCGAAGACGATTAAAAATACCAAGCATGGCGAAAAAACCTTCATCTTGATTTTGGGGTAATCTTGGTTTCCGATTAAATGTAATTAGTTTGTCCAAAGCAAACAAAAATATGGCAAAACCCACGAACACCAGAATCGGAGCTATTAGAGAAGCCCCGACTTGGGTTCTTGCGTATGGCTGATTCTCAACTAACCTAATGATTCCTACAGCAGAACCCCCGACTACACCACAAACCAAGTGAACAATGACAGCGCCAACTGGGTCATCCATTATTTCCCATGAGAGTCTATTCTCAATAATAGATTTTGAATACAAGAAAACTACCAAACCACAAATACCGCCTATAAAAAACGGATACCAAATCATGGCTACATTTGGTGCAGCAGTGATTCCGACTAATCCACCAAGTAAACCATTGATAGCGATCGTGAGCCTGGGAATATTATTTAACCAACTCAGAAAAATTGTGACTATCATACTGACACTTGCTGCTAAGGTGGTATTAATAGCAACTAGAGCAATTTCATTTAAACCTTCTGCTGTTCCTACAGATAGTTGGGTACTGCCCATATTAAAACCATACCAACCGATGAGCAACAGAAATACACCTGTTGTCGCTAAAGGCAGATTATGAGGTGGTAATCGTCTTTCCCTTGCCGGTCGCGATCCAATAAGTAAAGTCGCCGCTAAAGCTGTAGCACCGCCAGTTGCGTGTACCACCACTGAACCAGCATAATCTATAAATACTGGTTCCAGAAGACCCCAAAGTACCCAACCTGCTAGGGGATATATAATTCCCGAAATGAAGCTACTCATAATTAAGTAATCAGATAACTTCATTCTCCCAGCGATCGCTCCGGAACATATAGTGGCAGCGGTAGCAGCAAAAGCTCCCTGAAAAATAAAATCTACTAGGTGCTTGGCATTTTCAATATTTGTTGATTCTGCTTTGATCAGACTGAAAGGATGTAAATCCCAATTAAAACCTTTTAATATCCAGTAACCAAAAAAGAAAAATGTGAGAAAGCTAACACCAAAGTCAGCAAAATTTTTGAATATGATTGAAACGGTATGCTTAGAAGGAAGTAACCCCGCTTCCAAAAGAGCAAAACCTAACTGCATTAAAATTACTAGGATTGCACAAAATATAGTAAAAATAATATCTATGGGCACAGTATTTGCTGTAACAATATCTAGTGAAACAATATCTTTTTCCATAAAATTTCTGTCTAATTTTAGATATGAGTAAAAAATTATAGGACTCAAGCTATGAGGTAGGAAAAACATGGGTTTGAGATTGCTTCCCGACCGTCGCATCGGACGAAATACGTTGCAGTTGCGTAAGTCCTAACTAACTCAGGACTTACGCATGAACGCTATTACTCGGGTGTGTTTTGCGTTCCGCAAAGCTCCGCTTTATATGTCGGCTCAAGCGCCGAAACGCTACGCGAAAGCGAAGCGTAATGCACCAACACTCTATATATAGAGCCTTTGCGTAAGTCCTGTTAGTATTTATTATTAATTTTTTAGTAAGTTAATGCACCCCTATTATCTAAGCATTCAGCCGTCAGCTATTCTTGCGGAATGCTGACGCTATTATATTGAATCTAAGTAAAATATTTAGTTTCAATTATTACTATAACTATATTGAACTGGCGGATAAATCAAGAGAAAAAGTTGCTAAAATCTATGCTCAGGATATTATTAAGCTTTTCGGAGGAAGGAAGGCAGCTATGCTGAAGGCAGAAGGGAATATTGGTTTAAAGGAAAAAAGTTTTTTGATCACTGATGATCCGGACATGATATTATATAGGACTTACGCAAAGAAACTCGGTTTCGACGATAAGTCGTTTTTTTTGAGCAATAGAAGTCTAGGAGAAACCGGGTTTCTGGGTTCATCTGCGTAAGTCCTGATTATAATATCTTCACGACTAGAGGTTAATGGCCGTTAACCCCAAAAATTAATTATAGCAAAACATTGACATAATATTTCAGTTAGTGTAATATTCCATAACGTCTAGCATCTAAATCCACCGGAGGGGCAACTGTGACGGATGATATGGAATTGCTCAATACTATGTCCACTTTTGGGCAAGAGCAAGT
>NZ_JAYKGW010000106.1:0-35900 GCF_035285525.1 Okeania sp.
CTAAATTATCAAGACCTCACTCACTATCAAAATATTATCGCTACTATTTATGAAACAATTTCTTTGATGAAAAAAGTCGATAAAATCATTAATAACTCTGGCGGTTTTCCCATTCAATAAAATATTACTTTTGCTAAACATTTCCTCCGGAATGCTGTGCAAACAGCCATCAGCTAAAAGAATTATTCATTATTTTGCATTCTACCTGAATGCTTAGGAAGCGATCGCATTTCCACTCCCTAATACTCTTTTTCATTTTATTAAGCACCTGCGCAGAGCGAGTTACTTATCTCCAAAATACACGAAAATTTCTTGACAAGCAACCACCCTGTATTTCTTACATATCAATGTTTATAACAAATGGCCGAACCGACAGTGATCGCACCTAAATTATCCCCATTTTTCAGCCTAAAGAGCTACTTTCAACTTTTTTGGGAAAAATCAGTTTAAATTTCAAATATATTTGACAATATTTGATAATTTTCACTTATGTAAAAAAAATCAACCAACTATTAAACCTTAAAAAGCTTATAGATAAAGGTTTTCAGAATATAAAACTATAAATCATATTCTCAAGGTAAACTTTTAGTTTGAAAATAGGTAAGTTACCAAGTATTAATAAGATGTAAATCATCTTCATTAACAAAGAAATCTAAAAGTTTGGAATTTTAATATTGACAGATATCAGGTGTGTCAAAAATGGTGAAAAGACCGTAAAAGTAGAGAAATAAATTATCAAGACCTCACCTACTACCAAAATATTATCCCTGGTATTTAGTCAACAATTTCTCTAATGAAAAAAAGTCGATAAAATTCTTGATAATTCTGAGAGTTTTCTTAATTGAATAAAAGAATATTTAGGGGGTGTCAAAAATGGTGAAAAGACCGTAAAAGTAGAGAAATAAATTATCAAGACCTCACCTACTACCAAAATATTATCCCTGGTATTTAGTCAACAATTTCTCTAATGAAAAAAGTCGATAAAATTCTTGATAATTCTGAGAGTTTTCTTAATTGAATAAAAGAATATTTAGGGTGTGTCAAAAATGGTGAAAAGACCGTAAAAGTAGAGAAATAAATTATCAAGACCTCATCCATTGGCAAAATATAATCTCTGGTATTTATGAAAGAATTTCTCTGATCAAAAAAATAGATGAAATTATTAATAATTCCGGCGGTTTTCCCATTAAATAGTAAGTATTCAGTTATTAGTCATCAGCTCTCAGCAAGCCTTATCTAAATTAAATTAAGGAGTTTCTCTAAATGAGTGTAGCCTTCAAAGTTATCTTTGATAGTAAAACTAAATTTACCTCAATTAATAAAGCTTTTATTTCAAACTACTAAAATCAATAGCTGATAGCTAATAGCTGAATGCTTACCTAATAACTTAGTAAGATTAGCTGATGAACTTTTTATTAATAACTTTAATTATCTTTGCAGACTAATATTAATTATCAATTATCAATTATCCATTATCCATTATTAATTATCCATTAATCCTCTAGTCATTTCTAGAAAAATTAATTCTGTCGCTCAATTGTCTAATTGTTTGAGCTAAATTCAAATCACTACTTTGTAACTGACTAATTTTGTCACAACTATACAAAACAGTAGTGTGGTCTTTTCCTCCAAAAACCTCACCAATTTTTGGCAAACTCAAATCAGTATGTTGTCGCATCAAATACATTCCTACCTGCCTTGCTAAAGTAATTTCTCGCTTTCTCGAAGTACCTTTCAAATCCTCAATAGATATTTTAAAATGATTGGAAACAACCTTAATAACCGCCTCTGGCGAAGCCTCCAACTTTTCCATTTGTGGATTTAAAATAGGAGCAATATTCTCCACAGTCATGGGCAAACCAGAAATAGAAATATAAGTAACAACCCTAGTCAAAGCACCTTCTAATTCCCGAATATTTGAAGGATATCTAGTTGCAATATATTCAATTACATCCCTGGGCAAAATCATATTTTCATACTCAGACTTTTTCAGTAAAATTGCCATCCGAGTTTCCAGATCTGGAGCTTGAATATCAGCAATTAATCCCATCGAAAATCGAGAACAAAGACGCTCTTGTAAACTAGGAATTTGATTAGGAGGTCTATCCGAAGCCAATACCACTTGTTTACCCGCTTCATGCAAAGTATTAAAAGTATGAAAAAATTCCTCCTGAGTATATTCCTTACCCTCAATAAATTGAATATCATCTACTAATAAAACATCCGCAGCTCGATAATGCTCCCTAAAACTTTGCAGACTATCTTTACGAATAGCAGCAATTAAATCATTAGTAAACTTTTCTGTAGAAACATAAAATATTTGAGAATCAGGAAAAATATCCAACCGATAATGACCAATAGCTTGCATTAAATGAGTTTTTCCTAAACCAACTCCACCACATAAAAATAAAGGATTAAACTCTTGTCCGGGAGACTCTGCAACTGCCAAAGAAGCTGCATGAGCCATACGATTATTCGGACCTACCACAAACCGAGAAAACATATATTTCCGATTAAGATTTACTGGTTTAGGTTTAGGAATAGATAAATTTTCTACTGGAATATCCACTGTCCTATTTTCAGACCAAATAAATCCTGATTTATCTTTTTCACCATTTTCAGTTACAGTTAAATAAATGTCTACTGGATAACCAAGAATATCATGTACAACATCAGCAATAGTTTTTATATAGTATTTCTGTAGCCAATTTCGAGCAAAAGGATTAGGAGTGCGAATTACTAAACAATTATTTTCTAATTGTTCAGGATAAGCTGTTTTAATCCAGGTTTCAAAAGTAGGTCTGCTTAATTGTAATTGCAGCCTTCCTAACACTTGGTTCCATAAATTATCAAGAGAAATTTCCACTTTTATAGTTCTCAGATTTTACAGTTATTAGTTATTATTTATCAGCTTTACAGTTATTATTTATCAGTATTTTAAACAGTTATCAGTTATCAACTAATATGGTTCAGTTAAGACGAAAATTCCTATAATATGGAACCATTATATAGACTTTTCAAGCTACATAAATGTCAAAAAAATCCTTAACTGAGCCGTATTGAGTTATTCAGTTATCAGCTAACTGAAAAAATAGTTATAATTCCCCATATAAGTTACAGTTGCTTTTCTTCTTTTCTACTCCCTCTTCCCTTTTGACAGTTATCAGTTATCAGCTTTACAGTTATTAGTCATCAGATCAGTCAATATGCTTCAGTTAAAACGAAAATTCCTATAATATGGAACCGTTAGATAAACTTTTCCAACTACAGAAATGTCAAAAAAATTCTTAACTGAACCGTACTGAGTTATTCAATATATATTTTAATTTGACAAATTTATTGTTTTATGATTATCTAGGCAAGGCGAAACAGAGCTAAATTAAAATTAGTTAATTTAAGCTGATGTCTATGTCTGGGCAGCCAAAAGTTAATATTAACATTACCAATGGTGGAATCATTTAAGTTGCCTAAATTTAACTTTCAGGTCAACTGCCACTTTACACATATCATCAATCAACCTATTAAATGGCACAAACATTATTATTTAACGCTCTCCGTGCAGCCATTGATGAAGAAATGGCTCAAGACCCGACCGTATATGTTCTTGGTGAAGATGTGGGTCATTATGGAGGTTCCTACAAAGTTACTAAAGACCTTTATCAAAAATATGGAGAACTGCGGGTTCTAGATACTCCTATTGCCGAAAATAGCTTTACAGGAATGGCCATTGGTTCGGCCTTAACTGGACTACGGCCAATCATTGAAGGCATGAATATGGGCTTTTTATTATTGGCCTTTAACCAAATTGCTAATAATGCTGGAATGTTGCGCTATACTTCTGGGGGCAATTTCAAAATTCCTTTAGTAATTCGTGGCCCTGGTGGTGTGGGTCGTCAGTTGGGGGCAGAGCATTCCCAAAGATTGGAGGCTTATTTTCAAGCTGTTCCTGGTCTGAAGATAGTAGCTTGTTCTACTCCATATAATGCTAAAGGTTTACTTAAGTCAGCTATTCGTGATGAGAATCCGGTTTTATTTTTTGAACACGTTCTTCTTTATAATTTGAAGGAGGATTTACCAGAGGAAGAGTATTTATTGCCTTTGGATAAAGCGGAAGTGGTACGCAGTGGAAAAGATGTTACTATTTTGACTTATTCCCGAATGCGCCATCATGTTATTCAAGCATTAAAAACTTTGGAAAAAGAGGGTTACGATCCAGAGGTAATAGATTTAATATCTCTTAAACCTTTAGATTTTGAAACTATTAGTAATTCTATCAGGAAAACTCATCGAGTAATTATTGTTGAAGAGTGCATGAAAACTGGTGGTATTGCTGCTGAGTTAATTGCTTCTATTAATGAAAGATTATTTGATGAATTAGATGCACCTGTTTTGCGGTTGTCTTCTCAAGATATTCCTACTCCTTATAATGGTACTTTGGAAAGATTAACAATTGTACAGCCAGAACAGATTGTTGAAGCAGTACGAAATATGGTGGCAATGAAAGTTTAATTTGAAGGAATAAGGAATAAGGAATAAGGAAGAAGGAAGAGGGTAAAAGGTAGATTAAATTTTTTGAGTGAAATTAATTCTGAACTTTCTGACAATTAAATTCTTAACTAAATCTTTCCTACTTTATTTCTCTTTTTTTCTTCTTAATTCCTATGTTTTTTTTCAAATCAGCAATCAATAAAGTTACCCTGGGAAAGCTATTCATTATAGCAAACTAATAAAACTATTTTTTGCTAATAAAAATTAGGATGAAAAAGTAATTATTATTGTTAAATTCAATTCTCCTGAATATAGATTAAATAGGGCTTGCTGATTTATCGGGAACCGTAAAAGTCTTTTAGTAGCAGTAATAATCCAGCAATCCAGCAATCCAGCAATCTAGGAGGAATAGGAATTACAGAAGAGGTAGGAGGAAGAATTATACCTTGATTTTCTGCCATAATCAGCCGATTTTTCGGGAACCGTAAATCCTAAACTTTTGAGCTTGAGAGACTAAAAAACTGGTACTTTTTACCTACCTGAAAATGCTAAAAAGTTTATCTGTAAAGGCTTTCATCAATAATTCAGCAAATAAATAGTTTTCAAAATTAATTAGATATAAAATTTAGATCAAAAGCTTGTTTAAGAAGGAATAGATCAACAAAATTATTTGTTGATATACTTAATAAATAAATTTTTATAGGTCTGAATTTTATCGTATTTGTGATTCCTTGTATCTGTCTCTTTTTTTTCTAGTATAATTAGAGTTTGCTGAAAAAAATCTGTTATTTAAGTAAGGAAACAGGGAAAAATTTAGACTATTTGCTACGGCAAAATTTTCTGATAATTCCGAGTCGAAACTCTAAAACTTTAGATCAGACAAAAGCAATAAATATGTACTTTCTCAGGAATTAAAAAAGCTAAAACCTTTATCTGTTAATTATTTCATCTTTAGTCAGTAAACCCTAATTAATTTTTATTGCCAAAAAATAACTTTATAAAGCCTCTCCATTTATGGATAAAAAAAAGAAAAAAAATTCTTTTGGAAAATCATAATTCTTTATTAGAAAAGATAATTATTAATTATTGAACCGCCTTCCTAAATTGATTATATAAATATACAATATAGATAGCAATTAGGGTAAATATTTTTAATGTATAAACCCTATTGGTTTTTCAGAGTAGAATGCCTATGTTACTTAATTATTTACTCCTATAAATAGGGTTTGCTGATTGATCGGGAACCGTAAAAGTCTTTTTGTTAAGGATAGGAGTCAGAATCCAGAATCCAGAATAAGTAGGAATCATAGAGGAGATAGTAGTATGGAATCGTCCCTTGATTTTCTTTGCTGTTATCGCCTAAAATACCAACTTTTTGACTATGAAAAGATGAAAAAAAGGTATTTTGTCAGGCATAAAAAGGCTAAAATCTTTATATATTAATCTTTTCATATTTCCATACGCAAGCCCTAAAGAAATGATTGAAAATAAATCAAAATAATTTTAGCTGAAGGCTGAAGGCTGATAGCTGACAGCTAATAGCTGCTAAAAAAATGCTACTTTAATCTAATTAAACTATGCGTAAACAAAATTCTTATATAGCCTTAATCTTAGTTCTAGTTATCGCATCAATCACAATATTAACTCAAATTCCCATCCGTTTAGGACTAGACCTCAGAGGGGGGTCACAACTTACCATTCAACTACAAACCTCAGAAGAAATTCCTACTATTGACGAACGAGTAATGGAAGGAGTCCTAACCATAGTAGAAAATAGGGTCAATGCTCTCGGTGTATCCGAATCAGTAGTCCAATCTTTAGGACAAGACCAAATTCTAGTCCAACTACCAGGAGTAAATGACCCAGAACAAGCAGAACGGGTTTTAGGAGGAACAGCTCAATTAGACTTTCGAGAACAATTACAAGGTACTGAGCAACAATTACAAATAGAATATCAAATACAAAGAGAACTATTAGTAGAACAAGAATTACTCAGAAATAGTCAAGACCAAGAAACTATAGATAAAAACCTACAGTCTATCACAAAAGCAAATGAAGCGATCGCTCAACTATTTAAAGAACCAACTATTAAAGGTCAAGACCTCAGAGATGCTTTAGCGGAACCTGAAGCTCCTGGTTCTAATAATTGGAATGTAGCTTTACGTTTCACTTCTGAAGGAGGACAGAAATTTGCGGAACTGACCAAAAATTTAGCAGGAACTGGACGTAGTATCGGTATCTTCCTAGATAATAGATTAATCAGCGCTCCTACAGTAAGTGTGGAATTTGCCCAAACAGGTATTACTGGTGGTAATGCAATTATTCAAGGTAGATTTACTGCTGAACAAGCAAATGACCTAGCTGTACAACTCCGGGGTGGTGCTTTACCAGTCTCTGTAGAAATAGTTGAAAATAGAACTGTTGGCGCAACTTTGGGTAGGGATAGTATTCAACGTAGTGTCTATGCTGGAATTGGTGGTTTAATTCTGGTGTTAGGATTTATGGTCTGGTACTATAGATTACCTGGCATAATTGCTGATCTAGCTCTAATTATTTATGCTCTGTTTACCATTGCTAGTTTTTCCATCTTGGGTGTTACTTTAACATTACCAGGAATAGCTGGTTTTATCCTAAGTATTGGTATGGCAGTAGACGCTAATGTTTTGATTTTTGAACGGACAAGGGAAGAGTTACGAGCTGGTAAAACTTTATATCGTTCTGTAGAATCTGGCTTTTATCGTGCTTTTTCCAGTATTTTAGATGGTAATGTCACGACCTTAATTGCTTGTATAGCACTTTTCTGGTTAGGAACTGGTTTGGTCAAAGGTTTTGCCCTAACCTTGGGTATTGGTGTAGCAATTAGTATGTTTACTGCTCTTACTTGTAGTAGAACATTAATGTTTTGGACAATTGGATTTTCCCAATTTCGCAAACCAGAATTATTCTGTCCAGAATTGAAATAATTTTATAATTAGGACTTACCCAAAGCAACCAAGAAACAGGGTTTTGGCCTGTGATCTTGTTGTTCATTCCACGAAATTTTCTCTATAAACCCAGTTTATGAGTAAGTTCCGACGGTTCCGGGTCACCAAGAAACCGGGTTTATTGCCGTAATATTTTTGTTAAAACCACAAAATTTTGTCTATAAAACCCGGTTTCTGTGTAAGTTCCAAATCAAAAGCTAATATCTAAAATCTCATTGGTTCAATTTTTAAGATGAAAATAAGTGTTATAAAACAGCGATCGCTTTGGTGGACAATTTCTGGGACTATAATAATTAGTGGCCTAATTGCTATGGTAATTTCTTGGACTCGACCAGATATTAATGCCCCTTTACGTCCAAGTTTAGATTTTATTGGCGGTACTCGGTTACAACTAGAATTAGATTGTACCATACCCAACAACTGCAATAAAGCTATTACAGTTGCTGATGTGAGAAAAATAATGATCGACCAAGGTTTCACGAATAGTAGTATTCAGGTTGTCGGAGAAGATAAACGAGCTATTGACATACGCACCAAAACTTTAGATGTAGACGCTCGGACTAAATTAATCTCAGCTTTAAGTACAGAGTTTGGTAAATTTGACCCTGCTTCTACTCAAATTGATACAGTTGGTCCGACTTTAGGAAAACAAATTTTTACTTCTGGATTATCAGCTTTACTGGTCGCTTTTTTTGGTATTACGGTGTATCTGACTTTTAGGTTTCAGTTTGATTATGCTGTATTTGCTTTTGTTGCCCTATTCCATGACATATTAGTTACTGTTGGAATTTTCTCAATTCTTGGTTTAGTATTTGGTGTAGAAGTAGATAGTTTATTTTTGGTGGCTTTACTAACAATTATTGGATTTTCTGTTAATGATACAGTAGTAATTTATGACCGAGTTCGGGAAGTAATTAAACGTTATCCAGGAGAATCAATTGATAAAATAGTTGATGATGCTGTAAATCAAACTTTAACCAGGTCGATTAATACAACTGTAACTACTTTATTACCATTAGTTGGTATTTTAATATTTGGTGGAGAAACTTTAAAATATTTAGCTTTAGCTTTAATTATTGGTTTTGTGGCAGGTTCTTATTCTAGTATATTTATTGCTAGTACACTTTTAGCTTGGTGGCGCGAACGTATTGGTGAATTTATTCCTAATCCTTTAGAAGAAAATTCCCAATTATTAGAAGGTCAAGAAAATACTGTTTAGATTAATA
Organism: Okeania sp.; assembly: GCF_035285525.1. Lineage (GTDB taxonomy): Bacteria > Cyanobacteriota > Cyanobacteriia > Cyanobacteriales > Microcoleaceae > Trichodesmium. Next base: position 8,699 of record NZ_JAYKGW010000106.1, read on the forward strand.
ATGAATAATTAATAAGTGCTTATGCAAAATTAATGACAAATTCATATTAGACATCTCCAGTTTTATCCATAAATAATCAATTATTCCTTTCTATTTCCTATTCTTTATCTCAAAAATTAAAATTTTCTTCTTCCTTCTTCCTTCTTCCTCTTTCCTTTTTCCTTCTTCCTCTTTCCTTCTTCCTTTTTCCTTCTTCCTCTTTCCTTTTTCCTTCTTCCTTCTTCCTTCTTCCTTCTTCCTTCTTCCTTCTTTCCTCTTTCCTCTTTCCTTCTTTCCTCTTTCCTCTTTCCTTCTTCCTTCTTCCTTCTTTCCTCTTTCCTCTTTCCTCTTTCCTTCTTCCTTCAATGTCTAAAAAAGAGCCAGTTTTACAAGTTCAAGTAGAGAGATTTTACAGATTAACAGTCTATTTCAGATGGTTAATAGCTCTTTTTCTTTGGAGTACAATTGGTTCTTTAAGTATATGGAATTTACGAAGAGAAATTGCTTTATGGATAGAACATTTTACTTGGGTTTCTCTACGTTATGCTCTAGCTTATCATCAACTACCTGCTATTGGTTTAAGTCTATGTCTTGGCACTACAACTGCTATTTTAGTTTGGCAAAGTAAACATATTATTTGGGGTATATCTCCAGAAGAACAAAAGCGTTTAGAACAACAAGTACGACAGATTAATCATCAAGGCCAAACTCATCCTTTATGGAAGTGGGTAATTCCAGATCACTGAAATTAATCTATAGTAATTAAAGTTTCCTCAAAAAAGCATAGTGTGGAAAAGGTGGGAATATAGAGCAAAGTAGAAGAAATAATTGTGCTTTGATTTTCGTTTCCAAATCTTAGCCAAATACTAACTTTTTCAGCTTGATAAACCCAAAATATTGTACTTTTACAGTTCCCGAAAAATCAGTGAAAATTCTATAGTCTTTACCTGTCAATACTTTTATCTTTAAATCAGCAAACCCTAATTATTAATTATTAATTATTAATTATTGACTAGCACCAGAGAATCAACTCTACTGCGTATGAAAAAATATCTGCGAATATCTAGAGATAAAAAGTTATTTCAGCAAAAAGCAAAACCATATAAATTAATTTTTTCTTACATAGTTAAACAACTCTTTTTACCATCAAAATACAATCATAATAGTGGTAGAGTTAAAAACTTTTTTGTCTCCTTGATGTTTATATTTTTACTCTATATAACTGTGTTATCTCCCTTAATTAAAACAGGAGTTAAAATAGTACAGCAAACAGCAAAAAAAATAATAATTTTCCAAGACTGGGTAGAAGATAATTTCTCCAGAATTACTCCTTGGTTAAAACCAAATTATAGCAAATCAGATAAATTTCTCCCCTATAAAATTTATACTCCCTATTTTATAGACAATACTCCTCCCGGAGCTTATGATTTTACCCTAGAGCAAAATGGTAAATTAGAAGTTCCGATTCCAGCACCTTGTCAAGGAACTATTCGCAGAACTTGGTTTCAAGGCAAAAATGGTAGTTTTAGAACAGCCAAAGGTGCAGGTCAGATAGTTGAACTTATGTGTGATGGGACCAATTATTATTGGTTAATGGGTCATTTGCTTCAAGGTTCCCCACCAAGAAAAGGAACAAGAATTAATAAAGGACAACCTATTGGGATTCAAGGTCTTACCGGTAGAACTTCAGGTCATCATATTCATGCTCAGATTCATTATCGTAATGGACAAAGAATTACTAACAGAAAAGTAACCCGTCCTCTTGTTGAAAATTACATCAAATTTTTGAGAAAAGGTTCTGATTAAATTGAAATACTAAAATCAACAAATCTGATATAGTAGTACAGGCATTTTTCTGGTTCAGGGCTGACTTTTATTTTTTTTATGTAGATCAACTTCAATGTGTTATACTTTAAATTCTGTAATTTCAAAGTGGGGCTTGAATATTAAAAATAATAGGTTGACATCAAAAAATTAACTTATCTTAACTTAATCTAGAAATCCAATTGCTAAAATTTGAGGTAGATTACAAACTAAAGACCACTTATTACCAAAAATTTTGGTCTCTATAAATTAATGCTAATCTAAGGATTAAGACAAAATTGTGAGTATTTAGATGAAAATTATTAATTGATTTTTAGTAGATCAAAGCAATACATAAGTGCAAGCATTCAGCCATCAGCTATCAGCTATCAGCAATAAGTTATTGATTTATGATTCTGGAAGGAGGAATTATTTTCACTCCCGATAGTTAAAGATGATCGTAACCCAGGAAAAGCTGAATGCGAGTCCATTTCCGAGGCAGAGCTGACTGCTTACAAATTAGTAACACGCTAAGATTGAGATGCAGTGACTGTAAAAATAATAAAAGTGGGAAAATAGGAGAAAAAGTTGATCAAATAATCTGTTAAACTAAACAACCTGTAGAAATCAAAAATTATCAAGCTTGTTATAGTTAGCTTTAATGATGGTTGGGTTTAGTTAATCATTGCAATTAGTGCATAATTCTGACTCCTATTACTATAATCAGAAATTGTTACCGAAAAACTTGAAAAGCCCATTTTATTTTAAATAGGACTTACACACTAATATATAGCGTTGAAAACTATAACGTTATAGTTTTTTAACTCTATGTATAGTATTGTTGTGCAAGTCTTGTTGAAATAGAGGTTCAGAGGTTGAAAAATGCTTACTATTGAGCATCAAAAAAAATAGAAATTGCTTAGGTTATCCACAGCCTCAAAACAACTGTAACAGAACTTACGGATTAGGAACGAGTTTTGGCAGTTGCAGATGGCTATCCTGATAGACTTCTAAGCAAACCCTGTTGCTAGTAATAACCGAAATACATCATTTTGCGTGATTATTGGTATAACCAAGTTAAGTTGAGTTATTCCTACTCTAAGTGTAGTAATATGTCTTGGCAAGACAACTAGCCAAGACATATTACTATTATTACTCTGAAAAAAAAAGTCAATACCAATACAATCAACCTGAAATGGGTAAATATTGTTCTAGGTAAACTGACGAAACTTATCAGTATAATCAGGAATTAGGCCAAGGTACTATATATAGAAAAAAAACTATTGCGCAATAGTTTTAACCACTATATCTATGCTGACACCGTAGGTCCTGCTAATAAAAAAGACAGGACTTAGACATTTTTTCATTTTCCCAACTATACATTCATATCTATAGCGCTATAGTTTTTTTGACGCTATGACTATGTATAGTTTCTCTGTCTAAGTCCTGAAAGACAAATTATACAAATTTGTTACCAGCTATACTATCTTAAAATATACAGAAAAATTCTGTAAAGAAATCAATTGTTCAATTTGAGGAGCATGAGGAACGCGACATGATCCAGACTAACAACGTAATCGAAACTACCATTCATCCAGAGCTAGAACCTAGCGACTTATTTCCAACAACTCCAACTAGACCAATAAGTGATGAGTTAGAAATTTTAATCGGAGATAGAGAAGAATATATAGATGCAGATGCTCAGTCTGAGGAGAATGCTCTAAAGTCTGAGAAGGTTGCTAAATCTCGGACTCGAACTACGACGACAGGCAAAAAAAAGCATTACACGGAGGACTCGATTCGCCTTTACCTACAAGAAATAGGTAGAATTAGATTATTACGAGCTGATGAAGAAATTGAATTAGCCCGTAAAATTGCTGACCTGCTAGAATTAGAAAGGATTCGAGAAGAGTTAATTTTCCATTTAGATCGAGAACCTCAAGTGAGTGAGTGGGCAAATGCTGTGGATATGGAGTTGCCAAAGTTTAAACGTAGGTTAGTTCTGGGACGTCGAGCTAAGGAAAAGATGGTACAGTCTAATTTGCGTTTGGTGGTCTCCATTGCTAAAAAATACATGAATCGAGGTTTATCATTCCAGGATTTGATTCAAGAAGGTAGTTTGGGATTGATTCGAGCGGCAGAAAAATTTGACCATGAAAAGGGATATAAGTTTAGTACCTACGCAACTTGGTGGATTCGTCAAGCTATTACCAGAGCGATCGCCGATCAGTCTCGTACTATTCGTTTACCAGTTCATTTGTACGAAACTATATCTCGGATTAAAAAAACTACTAAGCTTCTGTCTCAGGAAATGGGGCGTAAACCTACAGAAGAAGAAATAGCAACTAGCATGGAAATGACGATTGAAAAGTTACGTTTTATTGCTAAGTCTGCTCAGTTACCAATATCATTAGAAACTCCGATCGGAAAAGAGGAAGATTCTCGACTTGGAGATTTTATTGAGTCAGATGGGGAAACTCCTGAAGATCAGGTATCGAAAAATTTATTACGAGAAGATTTGGAAAGTGTGTTGAATAGTTTGAGTCCTCGCGAACGGGATGTGTTACGTTTAAGGTATGGTTTGGATGATGGTCGGATGAAAACTTTAGAAGAAATTGGGCAAATTTTTAATGTGACTCGCGAGCGGATTCGACAAATTGAAGCTAAAGCTCTCAGGAAGTTGCGACACCCAAATCGGAATAGTATTTTGAAAGAGTATATTCGTTAGAGAAGTTAATTGGTTGTCTGTTATTTACAGCAGTCTCGGAAGTTATGAGGTATATCCAAAATCGCGCTTTCGAGACCGCACTAGAATCTTTTCATATCAAATCTGATAGTATCGGTATAATTAAAGGCCGTAGGGGTTTGGTCTCCCAAACCCCCTACAGATTAGAATTTTTCCTCTTTTCTGATGGTAGAATTTTATTTTCCCCAGCCTGGAGATTTAATATGATATCAAATCTGATAGTATCGGTATAATTAAAGGCCGTAGGGTTTTGGTCTCCCAACCCTCTACAGATTAGGATTTTTCCTCTTTTCTGATGGTAGAATTTTATTTTCCCAAGCCTGGGGATTTGATATCATTTTTCTAAAATCTGCTGTAGCTTTTTTTTAAACTATTGCCGTTGCTGGTAATAATAAAACATCAACTATAGCAATCCTAAATTAGTTGTGGAATTTTATTGTAGAAAATCCTTAGGGAGAGCAAACCCCCACAGTTATTTTCCACAAATCATTGTTCCCTAGCGCGTACCGCTATAAAATGTAAACAGGTAAAATTTTGAAATTAAATATCATAAGTTCTGGCTTCAGCAGCTTCTGGATTATCCTCACAATATTCATCAAAAGCTGTTTTATCAAATCTTTCTGCCTTCTGATGAGCAGCTTCAGCTTGTAACTCTTCTACAATATCCCATGCTGCTGCACAATCTTTAGAAGTAACACCTTTTTCTGCACAAATACTTCTTGCTTCTTCAATAGCTACTTCTATTCTCTTTTCCAGTAGCACAGACTTTGGTTTTTCCGCAAAATCACTCTTGCTTAAAATATCTGTAATCGAAATAATACCAAGTAATTTATCTTTAATTACAGGCGCTCGACGTATACCTGTATCAGCAAATAACCTGGCTACATATTCTACACCTAAATCTGGGTTAACTGCTATACAAGGCTTGGTCATAATTTCATATACCCGCACTTGTTTCGGATCTTTTCCATAAGCAGCAACCTGATAAACAATATCTGTCTCTGTGATAATACCATAAGCATCTTGGTCGTGACGACGTTCTACAATTAGAGCCCGCAGAGATAAGTCATTCATTTTCTTCACAGCATCAGCTATCGTTGCTGAACCCCGAATTGTTTCTACATCGGTGGTCATAATATCTTTAGCTTTCATCATCTTGACTTTTCCTCAAAAATATGTATTTAATTATTGATACTTCAGCTACTAATATTTAGTAGCTTTGCTATTAATTAAGAATAGAATAAAACAGTTACTTAGTCTACAAATTTGTTATATCAGTTATCAGTTTTAGAACTATAGTAATCCTAAATAGGTGGCGAGATTTTCTAGTAAGGGTTTGGTTTCCCAACCCAAGCTTTAAGGGATTTGAAGACCAAACCTCTACAGTTTTTTCTCACAAATGATTTCTTATGGCTATAGTAAAATTGTTGATTTTTTTATTCATCTGCCTCAATATTATTTATCAAATCTTTAAGAGTTAACTTCCAACTATAACTATTTTCTTTATTGATCGAAAGTTTATCCATAATATTTTCCACATCTTTTTGTAGTTTTTGAGTTAGAGTAATGGGAAAATCTAAATCTATTCCCTGATTTTTTGCTATGTTTGCTAAATCAGAAAAATTAACTTTCTGAGTAGTGCGTTTCACAGATGATAATTTAAAACTCGAAGTTTCAGAAATATTCTGTTTTTGCATAGCTAATTTTATCCGTTCTTGGATATGAGAAATTTCTGAATCTAACAATTTCCATTCATGGAAAACTTCTTGATATCTACGAGTTAGTTCATCTAAATTTTCATTAGCAGGTTCAGGATTATTTTGATGAATTAATTCTAATAAAGCTAAGTAAATTTGAGCTAAATAAACTGTATCCATCTTGGCATATTCAAGTTGTTTTTCTGTCAGTGGGCGTTCTCCCCAATCACTTCCTTGTACTTTTTTATCTATATCTTGAAAAGTAGTGAGTTTTTCAGTTAAAGTCTTCAGTTTTAAATTAGGGATTGGCAAAATATAATAAGGTAATTTTTTAGCTATTTCTAAAGTACAAGTAATATTTTGAGCTTGATTTTTACCCAGAAATTTAATGTCATATTTAGCATTGTGAAATACTTTCTCAATGTTGGGATTAACCATAATTTGGTCGATAAAAAATTTGGTTATATCTGGTTTTTCTAAAACATCAAAAATATAAACATTGTCACCTATCAAATCTTGAGGCTCGGCTAATAATTGAATTAAAGATAATCTAGGTTTACGAGTATTATAATCAGCAACTTCTGTATCAATCCAAAGTATATTAGCTGTAGTTAATTTGTCAATAGCTTTGTTGATATCATTAGTATCTGTCAAATAAATCATATAGAAATTTTCAAATTATTACTGGGTCATTTCAGTTATCAGTACCTTTGGTTGTTTGCCCAGCATGATCTAGGAAAGTATACTTGCTGGAAATAAAGCATTTTCAATTATTAACATATAGAAGGAAAAACAAACTCAAGTCTTTCTATTTATTCTCTTATTTAATTTATGCTAAAATTTCAGGTAATCGGTCTAAATCTCCCTCAGATAATTTACGTCCTGGTTTAGACTTGAGACGGTTAGCTAAAGCAGAAAAGGCTTCGGTATTGTCTCGATGAGCTAATACATAAGAGCGTAACTCTGATTCATTCATGGTTTGAAAATTAGTAGGATGATTCATAGAATTTTTACCTCACCATTTCTATCAATAAAAACTTGGATATCTTCACCTGCAAATCAGCTCTTAAATTATTAATTATTAATTAACTGTACCATCTGGCATTATAGTACCTATTAACTTAGTATTTCTTAAATCTACTCCATCCAAAATTGCTCCTCTTAAACTAGCACCACTTAAGTCAGCACCATCAAGATTAGCTTCACTTAAATCAGCCTTCCACAAATAAGCTTCTTGTAAACAAGCACCACTTAAATTAGCTTGATGTAAATCAGCTAAATTAAAGTTAGCTTTACTCAAATTAGTATCAGTTAAAACAGCATAAGATAAATCAGCCCTCATTAAAACTGCTTCACTTAAATTACTAGAAATTAATACAGCATTTCTCAGATTAGAACCATTGATAATTGCCTCTTTTAAATCGGCAGAACTTAAATTAACACTACTAAGATTTGTCGCAGTTAAGTCCGCACCAGACAAATTAGTATACTTCATTATAGCTCCACTAAAATTAATTCCATTCAAATCCATTCCATGTAAATCTACATTCATCAAATTTGCATGACTCAGATTAACTCCTGTGAGAAAAGCACCTTGTACTAAAGCTTGATTAAGTCGAGCGTGATTCAAATTAGCCCAACGAAGATTAGCATTTTTCAGATTAGCAGAACGCAAATTAATACCACTAAGATTAGCACCAGAAAGATTAATACCTTCTAAGTTAGCACTTCTCAAATTCACGCCAGATAAAATAGCACCACTTAATTTAGCACCACATAACTCTGACTTAACTAAAAAAGAACCCTCTAAATCAGTTTTTGTCAAATCAGCATTAACAAGTTTTCCTTTTCCTAACTTGACAAATTTCATATTAGCAGAGTAAAGAAAAGCATCAGAAAAATTAGCTTCATGGAGAATAGCATTAGTTAAATCTGCACAAGCTAAAAAAGAACCTGTAAAATTAACTTTTTCTAGGTTTAATCTTTTTAAATTTGCTCCTACCAAATTTATTTGGCAAAAGTCTCGTTCTCCGAGAGAATATCGACTCTTTAATTCTTCAGAATTCATATTCTTACTCTCCTAGAATTTGCCTTAATTAAGATTATCAGTATACTCTAATTATACTCAATTACAAGAGGCTGGTTTTATTAATATTTGTAAATATCAAAAATCAAAGCCCATAGTAATTATAGTTAAAAATGTTAAACTATAAACAACAATATCTTTAGGAAGAAGTTGTACCATCAGGCATAATTGCTCCTCTCATATCTGCATCTCGGAAATTAGTTTTATTAAATTTTGCATCAATTAAAACAGCTTTCACTAATATAGCTCCTGTCAAATTTGACCAACTTAATTTAGACCGAAATAAATTAGCTCCTGTGAGATTAGCACCTCGTAAAGTAGTCCAACTAGCATTAGTGCTTCGTAGTTTTGCTCCACTTAAATTAGCTTCACTTAGAGTAGCTCCAATAGTAGTAGATTTACTCAAATCAGCTTCACAAAGATTACAACCACTTAACATAGCTCCACTCAAAATTCCATGAGTTAGGTTAGCATTATCCAAAATTGATTCATTCATTAAAGCATTAGTTAAATTAGCAAATTCTAAGTGAGAACCACTTAAAATAGAGCGAATTAAATTAACACGAATCATTGTAGATTCACTCAAATTAGCTTTAGTCAAATTAGCTTGACTTAAGTTAGCCTCCGTTAAGTTAGCACCCTTTAAATCAGCTTCACTAAAATTAGCTTCCCTTGAATTAGAACCTCGGAGATTAGACCCATTCAAATTAGCATTAGTCAAGTCAGTTTTAATCATAGTTGTTCCTATCAAATTTGCTTCGCTCAAATTTGCTCCCCTGAGAGAAGCATCTCCTAAACTAACTTCTCTAAAATTAACCCCACTAAGGTTAGCATCCTTCAAGATTGCATTACGAAGGTTTGCCCTAGTAAAATTAGCATTGCTTAAATCGGCTCCGGTTAAATCAATTCCTACCAGAGTAATACCTTTAAAATTTCTTTCCCCTGCTGCATATTGCCTAAGAAGTTCATCAGCTTCCATTTGCTCTGCCTCAACCTATTTTGTATTTAATATTTTATATTTAAAGTGCAACATTATAGCACTAACCAATGGATAATGAATAATTAATAATTAATAATTAATAATTAGTAATTAATAATGGATCGGGACTTACGCAGCGACCCTAGATATAGTGCTTAAAACCCCATACGCAATAGGTTTTAAACTCTATAATATAGTAACTTTCCGTAATTTCTGTTGATAATGAATAATTGATAATTATAGTTTTTACTGATCAAGGTTTGAGCCTTTAAACAGGCTCAAAAAAGTGCAACTTTTTTAGCCAAAATTACTAAAAAGTTAAGATTTTAAACAAACCCAAGGATAAAAAAATCAAGGAACAATTATTCCTTCTACTATCTCTTTCTTCCCACCCTCCCCACCCTTCTCACGTTCTGCTTTATTCAGCAACCCTAATTATTTTTCCTCTCTTCTTTCTCAAAAATAAATCCAGACTTGTATACAATTAATTTTTTTGGTCAAATAAAATAGTAAACTCAAAAAAAATTCTATGCCAGAAAATAGAAGAAGCCAATTAGTAACTAAAGGAGTACAACGCGCTCCCAACCGAGCTATGCTCAGAGCAGTAGGTTTTCAAGATTCAGACTTTACCAAACCAATCATTGGGGTTGCCAATGCCTACAGCACTATTACTCCTTGTAACATGGGGATTAATGATTTGGCCCTCCGAGGTGTAGATGGAGTAAAAGATGCTGGAGGAATGCCACAGATATTTGGCACAATTACCATTAGCGACGGTATTTCCATGGGAACTGAAGGGATGAAATATTCCCTCGTTTCTAGAGACGTTATTGCCGACTCCATCGAAACAGTTTGTAATGGCCAAACAATGGACGGAGTTTTAGCCATTGGTGGATGTGATAAAAATATGCCTGGAGCCATGATAGCGATCGCCCGGATGAATATCCCAGCCATATTTGTTTATGGTGGTACGATTAAACCAGGCCATTACAACGGTAAAGATTTAACAGTTGTGAGTGCTTTTGAAGCAGTGGGACAATATAGTGCTGGAAAAATTGACGAAACAGAATTAACAGAAGTTGAACGTAGAGCTTGCCCTGGTGCTGGTTCCTGTGGGGGAATGTTTACTGCTAATACCATGTCTTCAGCTTTTGAAGCTATGGGTATGAGTCTGATGTACTCCTCAACAATGGCTGCGGAAGATGCAGAAAAAGCAGAGAGTACGGAAAAATCAGCTCATGTTTTGGTAGAAGCTATCCATAAACAAATTTTACCTCGGCAAATTATTACTCGCAAATCTATCGAAAATGCTATTTCGGTAATTATGGCTGTTGGGGGTTCTACTAATGCAGTATTACATTTCTTGGCAATAGCTCATGCTGCGGAAGTAGAATTATCTTTGGATGATTTTGAAACAATTCGAGCTAGAGTACCTGTATTGTGTGACTTGAAACCAAGTGGTAAATACGTTGCTACAGATTTGCATAAAGCAGGTGGCATTCCTCAAGTTATGAAAATGCTTTTAGAACATGACTTACTCCATCCAGATGAGTTAACTATAACAGGTAAAACTATTGCACAACAGTTAGCGGATGTACCTTCTGAACCACCTGCTAATCAAGATGTCATTCGACCTTGGGATAATCCTATGTATGCTCAAGGACATTTAGCTATTTTAAAAGGAAATCTGGCCAGTGAGGGAGCTGTGGCTAAAATTACCGGAGTGAAGAATCCAGAAATAACAGGTCCAGCAAGAGTATTTGAATCAGAAGAAGATTGCTTAGATGCAATATTAGCAGGAAAAATTCAAGCCGGAGATATTATTGTAGTTCGTTATGAAGGCCCCAAAGGTGGACCAGGAATGCGAGAAATGTTAGCTCCAACTTCAGCTATTATTGGTGCTGGTTTAGGAGATAAAGTAGGATTAATTACTGATGGTAGATTTTCTGGTGGTACTTATGGTATGGTAGTCGGTCATGTAGCTCCCGAAGCAGCAGTAGGTGGAGCGATCGCTCTGGTTAAGGAGGGAGATATGATTACTATTGATGCTCATCAGCGTTTACTACAGTTAAATATTTCTAATGAGGAGTTAGAAAAGCGTCGTCAAGTTTGGGAACCACCAACGCCTCGTTATACTAGAGGTGTATTAGCTAAGTATGCGAAGTTAGTTTCTTCTAGTAGTGTTGGAGCAGTAACAGATGCAATTAATAATTAATAATTAATAATTAATAATTTGATTAGGACTTACGCACCAGATGCTATATATATAGTGCAAAAACCCCATACGCAATAGTTTTTGAACTCTATAAATAGTACCTTCGCGTAAGCCCTGTTGATAATGAAAGATATCTTTTATTGTCAATTATTTAAAGTCTTTGAATAATTAATAATGGATAATTGATAATATCATGTCCGTTGGCATCGGAGCGTGTAAAAAGTTGGAGAAATATCTACCGCCATATCAGGTTTTTTCCTCTCAAATAAGCTTCTTCCTTTTTCCTTCTTCCTTACCGAAAAATATTGGTTTAAAGCCTCCCCTTTTAAGGGGATAAAAAAGAATATTCCTTATTTCAAGCATCTTGCTTGACCTTTGTTATGGCGCGAAATAGCTAGAGGTACTGATCACTGATAACTGATAACTGAAATAACCTTATCACTGGCAATATTAATCCTACTGGAGATGATATAATTGATGATGAAAAATATCTTGAAAATAGTCAATTATCTAAAGTCTTTGAATAATTAACAATTGATGATGAAAAATACAGTGGATTCCACTTTTGTGAAATACATCTGTCGCTGGCTTTCCAGCCCGCACTATAGACATTTAATTATGATGTATATACCTGGAATCTGCTGTATCTTGGAAAGTGTCAATTCTCTAAAGTCTTTGAATAACTGATAGTAAAAAATATCTTTTAAATTATTAATTATCTAAAGTTTTTTTCAACAGTAAACTGTACTAAACCAGCCCCCTTTTTGAGATTTTTCTAAACCCTTCTTCCCTCTTCCTTCTTCCTTCTAAATTATAATGAATGCCTCAATTTATAGTATTGCTATTGAAATCACTGCTGGAATTGCTAGACATTATTTTATTTCCTCTGACAGAACATTTAAAAATTCAATTGGATGGGGTCTTCAAGGAATTGAATATCAAGGCAAAGGAGCAAAATTAACAGTTGAACAAGAACAACGAGTTTGTGAATATTTAGACAAGTTTGGCAAGTATAATATTCATACTAATAATTGTGAAATGTTTGCTTGGTATGTCATTACTGGAAAACGTTATTCTGGGCAAATTAAAGAAAAAATTCATACTGCAATTGGGTCTAAAATAGTTTCTCTTGTACAACCTGTTTTAACGCCTAGAGAAATAGTTAATTATCAGCATGAACAAGCAATAGTTTATAGACTTAATGAAGACCTAGAAAAAGCAAAACTTGCTCAGTTAAAATCAGACCAAGCAATGCGTGATGATTTTTGGAAAAAAAAGAGATGCCAATAAGTAGAATAACAGGACCGAATTGGTTGGGTTTCGTTCCTCAACCCAACCTACGTTTATTGCTAAAAATGTAGGTTGGGTAGAACGAAGTGAAACCCAACAAACAATTATGGATGTTGGGTTTCCTTCCTCAACCCAACCTACGTTTATTGCTATTTATAATAGATAAAGAAGTGGAACTTAACAACCATAACCATGATTATTTGTTGGGTTTCGTTCCTCAACCCAACCTACGTTTATTGGTGTTTTATAATAAGTAAAGAAGTGAAACTTAACAACCATGATTATTGGTTGGGTTTCGTTCCTCAACCCAACCTACGTTTGTTGGTGTTTTATAATAAGTAAAGAAGTGAAACTTAACAACCATAACCATGATTATTTGTTGGGTTTCGTTCCTCAACCCAACCTACGTTTATTATTAATTATTAATTATTAATTATTATATACTTATGAATAATTCTCAACCTCCCCGTAATCGTCAAACTGTCTTGGGTAATATTACTCAGGTAGTTCAAACTATTCATGCTGGTGTCAATTTTTCTGTATTGGCACTGAGACCTAATGCCAAAGTACCCGAACTTTGGATACAGGAACCAGAAGGTACTCCAGCTAAAAAATATCCTCTTTTGGGCGATCGCTATTTACTCGGACGTTCTTCCCAATCTTGTGATATTATCATTCGTAATCCTCTAATTAGCAAAATTCATCTATCTATTTCGCGAGACTCAAATAGAACTAACACCCCTTATGTCATCAAAGATGAAAACTCTGCTAATGGTATCTATAGTGGAAAAAAAAAGATTTCTCGTTTTCGTTTGTGTCATGGTGATACCTTCACTTTAGGACCACCGGAATTAGCTAATAATGTTAAACTTCGGTATATTGACCCTCCTGCATGGTATACTATAGGATTTCGTTATCTTGTCTTTGGTATTTTTGGGTTTACGGCTTTGGTCAGTTTAATCATTCTACTGGAATGGACAAAATTCAGTGTATACCCACTACCCAACCCTATTACTGGTCCAGTAGTTGTCTATGCTCGTGATGGACAAACACCTTTACGTCAAGCTTCTAGAAATTCTCATTATGAATTGAGTCGTATCTCCAAATTTTCCAAATATTTACCAGATGCGGTGGTTGCTTCTGAGGATAGTCGTTTTTATTGGCATATTGGCGTAGACCCCATCGGAATTACGAGAGCCATATTGACAAATTTACAGGCAGATGGTATAAGGGAGGGAGGTAGTACAGTTACTCAACAGCTAGCAAGGAGTATATTTCGAGATTATGTCGGTACAGAATATTCTGCTAGTCGGAAATTACGAGAAGCAGTCGTATCATTAAAATTAGAAGCTTTTTATAGTAAGGAAGATTTATTATTATTTTATCTAAATAAAGTTTATTTAGGATTAGATTTATACGGATTTGAAGATGCTGCCAGATTTTATTTTGGCAAGGGCGCTCAAGATTTAAGTTTATCAGAAGCAGCAACATTAGCCGGAATTTTACCAGCACCTAATAGTTTTAATCCGGTACAAAATTATCAATTAGCTATCGAAAAAAGAGATAGAGTTATTTATCGAATGCTCAGTCTCGGTATGATTAATCAACAAGAAGCAGATAGAGCTAGGCGATCGCGAGTAGAAGTTAATCCTAAAGCTATAGAAATTATTCGAGGAACTTTAGCACCATATTATTATAGTCATGTATTTAGGGAACTGGAAGAATTATTAGGAACAGACTTAGCAACAGAAGGAAATTTTGTAGTGGAAACCGCTTTAAACCCAAAAATTCAAAGTTATGCAGAAACAGCTTTACAAGATAGTATTAATAATGATGGTGTTTATGCTAACTTCTCTCAAGGTGCGATAGTGACCATAAATTCTCGGAATGGAGAAGTTATTGCTTTGACTGGAGGAGAAGATTATCAAAAAAGTCAATTTAACCGAGCGACTCAAGCACAACGTCAACCAGGTTCGACTTTTAAAGTATTTGCTTATGCTGCTGCTCTAGAAAAGGGAATATCACCAAAAAAATCATTTTCTTGTAATTCCATGAGATGGAAGGGACAAACTTACGGCGCTTGCGAACGGAGTGGTGGTAGTACAGATATGTATAATGGTATAGCGCTTTCTGAGAATGTGGTAGCTTTGCGAGTTGCTCAACAAGCAGGTTTAGATAGGGTGGTAAGAATGGCAAAGAGTTTAGGAATTAAGTCTAAGTTAGATGCTGTACCGGGTTTGGTGTTAGGTCAAAGTGAAGTTAATGTTTTAGAAATGACTGGTGCTTACGGGGTGTTTGCTAACGGTGGAGTTGGAAATAGACCTCATACTATTAAGAAAATTATAGATAGTAGTGATTGCGATGATAATAATAATATTGATACTTGTCGGTGCATTTATTCTTACGATCCTAACCCCAAGTGTGATAACACCCAGGGAGATGTTCAAGCTAACCAACGTATTTTGGAACCATACATCGCAGACACTATGACTCAAATGCTCCAAGGAGTTGTAGAATATGGAACTGGTCGTAGTGCTAGTTTGGGTTTAGGAGAAGCAGGTAAAACTGGTACAACGAATCGAGGAGTGGATTTATGGTTTATTGGATATGTTCCTAACCAAAGTATGGTTACAGGTATTTGGTTAGGAAATGATGATAATTCTCCGACTGGTAGCAGTAGTAGTCAAGCTGCTCGGTTATGGGGAAATTATATGGAAAAGGTGGTAGGGAAGTAATTTCAGTTATCAGTTATCAGTAAGGAAAGAAGTAGGGAGTAAAGAAACCCGGTTTCTTCGAGAAACCGGGTTTCTGGTACAAGGAAGTAAGTAGGGAAGTTGCACCGACAAAAATGCGTTTTCGTATAGGGAATGCTCCGCTTTCCATGTCCGCTCAAGCGCGAAAAACGCACTCTACTAAACTCAATTATAGTCATTCCGAATAAGAATGGAAAACTGTTTCAGCGAAAACCCTTTCACAGGAAGAAAACCTTGTCTCAATCTAAATCAGAATGACTATATTAATTATTAATTATCAATTATCAATTATTAATTATTAGTTCTGCCTTTTTGCGGAAATAAACCTGCTGGTTTAAGTTGTAAAAAAACAATAATTAAAGCAAATACCATTACTTTTGCCATAGAAGTAGTTGCAAAGAAATTGAATAAATTAGTCAACATTTTCATGGTTTCTATATCTCCCAAAATTAAAGCTATAGTTCCTGAACCAATTAAATAATTAGTAATTCCAATTCCCATAGCAGCAATAACAGTACCAAATAAGTTTCCTACTCCTCCAACGACAACTACCATAAAAGCATCGACTATATAATTTTGTCCTGTATTCGGACCGACTGAACCTAATAATGTAATTGCACAACCAGCAACTCCAGCTAATCCGGAACCTAATGAAAAAGTAATAGTATCAACTTGATTTGTGGGGATACCTAAACAAGCACTCATACTTCTATTTTGAGTGACTGCTTTAATTCTTAAGCCCCAATTTGATTTATTCAAAAATAAGTAAATTAAGAGCAAACTTATGGCAGTTAAAATAATGATAAATATCCGAGAGTAAGGTAATTGAAATTCTCCAATAGGTAATCCACCTTGTAACCAAACTGGAGCGGTAACATCAACATTTCTGGCACTAAACCAAGGTTTGATTAATCCAGGAATTTTCAATAAAAATCCGCAAGCAATGGAGATTGTTAAAGATAAGAAAAAAATAATTGCTCTGGCTAAGTTTTTAATTTTTTCCCAATCAGAACGACGTTTTTTGACGAAATAAAGACCGCCAAAATAGAGGATACAAAAAATTATGATACCGATAATTAAAACACCATTTACACTCCGCACAAATTGACGCAAAATCAGACTAACTCCCCAAGTTGCTAGTAGAGTTTCTAAAGGTCTACCATAGAGAAAACGTATCACTCCTTTTTCTAATATTAAACCAGCGATCGCTCCCACTATAAATGCTATGGGAATGGCGAATAAAATATAAGTATTAGCAATAGGTTCACCCATGCTATTAAAAATATTTTGAACTACGAAAGTTGCATAAGCACCTAACATCATTAGTTCGCCGTGAGCTAAGTTTATTACTCCCATTAATCCAAAAATAATGGCTAATCCGAGAGCGACAATTAATAAAACTGAACCAATACTTATACCGTTAAATATAGCTATTAATAATTCTTGCATTTGAAGTAAGAAGTAAGAAGTTAAGAAGGGATAAGAAATTTACAGCAGTTTTTAGATTAACTAACCACATAAAAAACAATAACCCTGTAGGGAAGTTACATGCAAATTCCCTATTTTGTGTTGTAAATAATCCTAAATGATTAGTCAAAAAACTGTAGAGGTTTGGTTTCCAAATCCCATTTTATTTTAGATTTGAATACAAAAATCATAGGATCAAATATTACAATCTATTTAAGATTTTTATAGTCATCATTCAAGAGGTTAAAGTCAAAATTTAGTCATCTTTGAGATGACTTCAGCTATTAGCCAATGATTAAAATCCTTGACTTTAGATGACCTCGCAAGTGCGATTTTTCGGGAACCGTGCATCTTAACTCCCGTGGGTGTACTTCACCAAACTTGAAACCGCTATATCAACGAAAATTAATAAAGCCGATAACTGTTAACTTTTGACTTTTCAGCTTTTTAATAAGCTTTTCAAAGTTTAGTTAAAATCAAGCAAATATTAACTGAACTTCTACTACATTTAAAATCCGAAAATTCCAGCAAAATCACAAGTATATCTAGTTATCAACTTAAATTTAATAAAGCTGATAACTGATAACTGTTAACTGTTAACTGAATAACTGTTAACTAACTTTATATTTACCACCTTTATTAGGGTCGCTCCAATCACAAGCAAACCCTTTAGTTGATGGCACAAATTGATTCCAAGGTATAGGTGCAATAGCTCCATCAGTAGACCAAACTATATTAAACAAACCATCATCACGAATTTCACCTATTCTGACAGTTTTAGAAATATGATGATTAGCATTCATAGTAACTAAACCTTCTGGAGCATTAAAACTTTCCCCGATCGCTGCCATTCTTACTGCCTCTAAATCATCAGCAGTACCAGCTTTTTCTACTGCTTGTTTCCACAGATAAACCATAATATAAGCAGCTTCCATCGGGTCATTTGTTACTCGGTCTTCTCCATATTTTGCTTTAAAATTTTCCACCCATTTTTTATTAGTTTCTGTATCCACAGTTTGGAAATAATTCCAAGCAGCGTAATGACCAATCAAAAATTCTTTACCTATTTGTCTGACTTCTTCTTCAGCAATACTCACCGACATAACTGGATATTTATCTGGAGTCAAACCAGCACCTTTCAACTGTTTAAAAAAGGCAACATTACTATCACCATTCAGACTATTAAAAATTACTCCACCATCAGGCAAAGCTTGTTTGATTTTAGTAATAATTGGAGTAACTTCTGTATTTCCTAAAGGCAAATAATCTTCACCAACAGTAGTACCTCCTTTAGCTTTTAACTGTTCTTTAATAATTGTATTTGCAGTGCGAGGAAAAACATAATCTGAACCAACTAAGAAAAATTCTTTACCTTTATTTTCTAACAACCAAGTTACAGCAGGTTCAATTTGTTGGTTAGGAGCAGCACCCGTATAAAAAATGTTTTTTGAACATTCTTGACCTTCATATTGTACGGGATACCAAAGCATGTGGTTCTTAGATTCAAAGACAGGTAATACCGACTTTCGGGAAGCAGAAGTCCAACAACCAAAAACAGTAACTACCTGGTCTTGATCGATAAGTTTATTGGCCTTTTCTGCAAAAGTTGGCCAGTCAGAAGCACCATCTTCGACAATAGCTTCTATTTGTTTGCCCAATACACCACCAGCAGCATTTATTTCTTCAATGGCTAATTTTTCAGCTTCAACTACTGTAGTTTCACTAATGGCCATTGTGCCACTGAGGGAATGGAGAATACCTACTTTTATTGTTTCCTTTGCCTCAGATGTAGTAGTATCAGTAGTTCCACCACAAGCTTTGAGAAAAATGCTGGTTCCTAAAGCAGCGGAACTATATATTAAGAAATTACGACGTCCTAATCCTTTACCCATAAAAAAGTTCTCTACTATATCAGTGAAATGACAAGCTGAACGTTAACATATTAAAATTTTGTAAACTGAATCTTTGAATACCATTAGTAAAAAATTTATGAAATAGGGAGTAGGGTTTATTAATGGATAATGGATAATCGATAATGAATAATTGAGTTTTACTGAACAAGTGGAAATGTCATAGCAAGAGGTTAGGAAAAACTAGAATTTTACGACTTTTTATTTTTGCCCCCAAAGCCATCTCTAAATCTACTAGATATTGTTTCGTTTCCCTTAAAAATGTCATAGCAAGAGGTTAGGAAAAACTAGAATTTTACGACTTTTTATTTTTGCCCCCAAAGCCATCTCTAAATCTACTAGATATTGTTTCGCTGTCGATCGCAATGACTATATTATGTTAATTATTAGCCTCAATTATTCCTTCTGCTTCGAGAGCGATCGCCTATTATTTTACCAGCATTATTAACTGTAGAATTTCTGTCGAACTTTTCCTATATTAAAGGTTGTTAGAAAGCGCAAAAAAATCAATAGAGGGTAATTGCTTTTGTAAAATAAGTAAAACTTTCTCAATTAATTCTTGATCATTTGGGGAAGTTTTTTTAGGTTGTTCATGTATATCTTTATTTTCTCATTCTTTCATAGCTTCTTTATAAATATTATCAATAGTTTCATTTTTCAAGAATTGCTATTTAAGTTTCACATAATCTCCTTGAATTCCTAAGTTTAAAGTGGTAATAATATCTAAAAACTTAGAAGGTTCTAATTGATTAAAGAATATTAATAACGCTTCTTGGATAATTTTATCATTATAAATTAGGTTCGTTTTCATCACATACCACTAAACAGTTATCAGTTATCAGTTATCAGCTTTATTAACTTAAAGTTGATAACTAGATATACTTGTGATTGTGCTTGAATTTTCGAGTTAAAAATGTAGTAGAAGTTCAGTTAATATTTGCTTCAATTTAACTTGACTTTGAAAACCTTAGATGAAGTGAACAGGATTGATGGTTTTTCAAGAAAGGTTTTGACAACTTGATATCTCAAATATGTCACACATTTAGCAATTATAATTTGCAAGCATTCAGCTATTAGAAGTCAGCTATTCCTACGGAATGCTTACTATAATTTAATACTCATAATCAGTATAGTCGGCAAATATATCTATTTATCAGACGAGTCTATAATTTTGAATATTTGCCTACTATCTGAGATTTATTAATTAACTATTAGCCTCAATTATTCCTTCTGCTTCGAGAGCGATCGCCCTCAATTTTTCTAAGGTTTTTTGATTAGCAGATTGCCATAAACCTCGTTGATTTACTTCTAATAATCTTTCTGCCATATCTCGCAATACCCAAGGATTTTTTGCTTGAATAAATGATTGTACAGTTTCATCAAAAATATAAGCTTCAGCTACTCCTTGATACATAAAATCTTCTACACATTTTGCCGTTACATCATAAGCAAATAAATAGTCTATTGTTGCTGCCATTTCAAAGGCTCCTTTATAACCATGACGCATAACTCCAGCTATCCATTTAGGATTAATAACTCGCGAACGATAAACCCTAGAAATTTGTTCTTTTAATTGTCTAACTTTAGGATTTTCTGGCATAGAATTATCTCCAAAATAAGTATGAGGATTTTTGCCTGTTAAAACACGAACTGCCACAGTCATTCCTCCTTGAAATTGATAATAATCATCTGAGTCTAATAAGTCATGTTCTCTATTATCTTGATTATGCAAAACTATTTGCATTTTTTGGAGACGTTGGGAAAATGCTTCTGGAGAATTTATCGCTCTTTTTTCAGGATTAAAACTATTATTAATTCCTGTATAAGCATAACTACTCCAATTAATATAAGCTCTGGCTAAATCTCGATCGTCTTGCCAATTTTGAGATTCAATTAAACCTTGTAAACCTGCACCATAAGCCCCTGGTTTAGAACCAAATATTCTATATTGAGAACGTGCTTTTGCCTGAACTTCAGTTAACCCTAATTCTTGCCAATATTTAACTTCTTTTTTAACTTGAGCAGCTAAAGGATTTTCTGTTTCTGGTTCATCTAAATTAGCTACAGCAATAACAGCTTGGTCAAATAAATCAATAATATTAGGAAAAGCATCTCTGAAGAAACCAGAAATTCTTAAAGTTACATCTACACGAGGTCTTCCTAATATTGAAACTGGCAAAATTTCAAAGTCAATAACTCTTCTAGAAGGTCTATCCCAAACAGGTTTTACTCCTAATAAGGCGAGTGCTTCAGCAATATCATCTCCACCAGTTCGCATGGTAGAAGTTCCCCATATTGATAACCCTAAAGTTTGAGGATATTCACCATTTTCTTGAGTGTATCTTTCGATTAAGTTTTCTGCTGCTAACTGCCCTATTCTCCAAGCAGTTTCTGTAGGAATAGCGCGAATATCTACAGAGTAAAAATTGCGACCTGTTGGTAAAACATCTGGTCTACCTCTGGTCGGAGCGCCAGATGAACCACTAGGGATATATTTACCATCTAATCCTATTAATAAGTTAGTAATTTCTTGATTAGTTTTTTGCAGAGCAGGTAGAAGATTTTGGCGAATCCATTCTAATTCTTTGTTTGTGTCTGGAAAGGGAGAATTAATCATATTTTGGTTAATTAAATTTTCGACTAAGTTAGCTGCTTTTTGTTCGAGTAATTCCACAGCATCACCCAGAGTACGACAAGATTTTTCATCTATTAATAAGTTCTGATTAATCATTGTCGAAAAATCATCGGTTAGGGGGTCAAAATCTAAGTTTAAATCTTTAGCTAAAGCACGAGTTAAACCTAAACGAGTTGTGCTGGGATGACGAGCGATCGCTATGATTAAATCTCGTAGTTGTTGACCTTGGGGAGGTTGACCAAATATATGTAAACCATCACGAATTTGTGCTTCTTTTAATTCGCAAAGATAACCATCTATATTAGTAATTAGTTTGGCAAATTTAGTATTTTTATCGGGAAATTTCGACTCATTTGCTTCTGGATGTGAGAGAAAGTCTGAGGATTTTTCAGAAGTGGAAAAGTCAGAAGTTACATCTTCAAATTCTAAAAAATTAGTAGAATTAATCTGTACATCCTTGGCAAAAGTCGTGTTATCTGAGTCTTTTTCTAAAAATGATAAATCTTTATCTAAACCTTCTTTTTCTATCAAATTAATTATTCGTTCCCTAATTACAGATAACCGAGACGGAGCTAAACTTTGTGCCTCATAATATTCATCAATCAAAGTTTCTAATTCCTGTAAAGAACCATAAATTTCAGCACGAGTCATAGGTGGAGTTAAATGATCTATAATAACAGCTTGCGACCTCCGTTTAGCTTGGGAGCCTTCTCCTGGATCGTTAACAATAAAAGGATAAAAATGTGGCAAAGCACCGATAGCTATTTCTGGAAAACATTCTTGAGATAAACCGACACTTTTACCAGGCAACCATTCTAAATTTCCATGTTTTCCCACATGAATAATTGCATCTATTTTAAATTTTTCTCTTAACCAATAATAGAAAGCTAAATAATCAGGAGTTGGTTCCAAGTCTGGAGCATGATAATTTAAACTAGGGTCAATATCGTAACCCCGCGAAGGTTGAATACCGACAAAAATATTCCCTAGCTGAATACCTGAAATGGGAAAATTATCAGTTTCTTTATCTTTCTCAAATTCTGAATAATAACTAGAAACATCTTGGGAAAAAGATGCTAGAACTTTTGTGGAATTAATCCGTGTATCTGTGGCAAAATTTCTGTCTTTATCTTTCTCAAATTCTGAAAAATTCCTAGAAACATCTTGGGAAAAAGATGAGGCAATTTTTGTGGAATTAATCTCTACATTTGTTGTAAAATCCTTGTCTGTATCTTTATCAAATTCTCCATCATTATCTTTCTGAAATCCTGAAAAATCCCTAGAAACATCTTTAGGAAAAGATGAGGAAATTTTTGTAGAATTAATCTGTGTATTCGTGGCAAAATCCGTGTGTGCCGTGGCAAAATATTTATCATTCTTATTCCCCCATCTCTGAATAACTTTTTCCCTTGCAACCTCTGGCAAACTAGCCAAATAAGTTTCAAATTCTGCCAAAGATAAAGACTGAAAAACAGGACGTAATTCCCGACTTTCCAAATCATTTGTTACTCCAGAAGTCAAACGTTTAATTAACTCATCCCCCGTTGCCGGAATATTTTCCAAATAATAACCAGCACCTTCTAAAGCTTGAATAATTTCTACACAACTAGCAGGAGTATCTAACCCCACTCCATTAGCAAGACGACCATCACGATTAGGATAATTTGCTAATATTAATGCAATACGACGTTGAGATACTGGAGTTTGTCGTAACTTGATCCAATTAGCAGTTAATTCTGATACAAACTCAATCCTATCTTGAACCGGAAAATAACTAACTACATCTGTTTCTATCTCAGAATTCCAAACTTGAACTGCCTTAAAAGAAACTGCCCGACTAATAATATTTCCATCTACCTCCGGCAAGGCAATATTCATTGCTACATCCCTTGGAGAAAGACCTTGAAATTCACTTTTCCACTGGTCAAAATTCCCACCACTAAAAATTACTTGTAAAACTGGAATGTCTAAATTTTTCCCATTTCTTAATAAGGGAGGAAAAGAAAAATTTTCTAATTCTAAATCTTGCTTATATTTTGATTTTTGGTTTAATACTTCACCGTCTACAGAGTGTTGATAATTGTTTGAGTTTTGAGTCCCCATCCACTTTTTCCTTCTTCCTTTTTCTTCCCCCCTTTCAAAGGGGGGCGAGGGGGGATTCCTTCTTCCTTCTTCCTTTTTCCTTCTTCCTTCTTCATTTACAACAGAAACAGCAAAACTGGTTGTATTTAATAATAATTGAATTGCCTCAGCATTTTCAGGTTGAAAATACTCTAATATTTCTCCTTGTACTTCTATATCTCTAGGAGAAGAAACAAACACCGGAATAGGTTCTAAATTTTTTTCTATTAAACCTTGGCAAAGAGCATCTATCGGAGCAACATTTCCAGACAAATAATGAGCGCGATAAAATAATATTCCAACTTTTGCCTTTGCGCTTTTCTCTCCTTTTTGCAAAGGATAAATTCCCACTCGCGGTACTGGTACAGGTGAGGCAAAATCATAACTTTTTCCCAAACAAATATTAGCGATAAACTTCAAACCATTAACACAATTATCAACCCCACCTTCTATTAAATATTGCCAGAATTGATTAACCAAAGAAATTGCCACATTAGAATGACTAATTAAATCTGGATCGGGGTGGTCATCTCCAGGAATTACTATTAGTTTCGCCCGATGTTTTTCTATCACTTCTAATAAAACTTCCAAACCATAAGACCAATATGAACGCCCCCCCAAAAGTCGAACAATAATTACTTTTGCCTTAGACAAAATATCATCAGTATAAGTATCAATAGTTAACTGCTGTTGTAAATGAAGTAAATTAGCAACTCGCATTTTTGGAAAATCTAAAGGTAACTTATTAACCGCTGCTGCTAATGTTTGAATATCCGTATCTGCCGCAGTTAAAAATATTATTGGTGCAGGAGTTTGTTCGATAAAAATTACCCCCTCTGCTTGAGGGTTCCAACCGCCAGGAGTAGCTGCTATTCGGTGCATAATTTTATTGTCTAAAAAACCTAATTATTTTATCATAATAAGCATTCAAATATTAGCATCAGCTCGTAATTTTTTTAATTAGTAAAGCCAGCTTTCTTTTAACTTCTACTACATTTTTAACAATAAATCTCAGTTGTCAAGCTATATAATTTGTGGCAGTAAATTATAGATGTCTTTCAGTAGCTGATAACTGACAGGTAAATGCTAGTTATCAATAAAATTCTTTGACCATCAAAATTTTTTCTGTGGTTGTTGTAAAATTAAATTTAATAGTAAATAAAATATTCAGCTATTAGCAGTCAGCTCTCAGCAAAAGGAATAATTTTAAATACAATATACAGCTTTGGTAATTAAGATTTAATTCTGACTTAATTAGTAAAGCTTTTATCTAAAACTAAAATCAATAACTTTTAGCACAGCTCCGACCCAGGAAGCTAGCTGACGACTGAGTATTTACAGTAGATAAATTTTTAAATCAGAAATGGAAATGATAGAAATAAATTTGACAACCTGGAGAATATTCTCAATATTATTATCAATATTTGTCGGAATCTTCAGTGGAATAGGAGGTTATTTATTTACTAAATATCAAATATCTCAAGTTCCAATGCAAATTGAAGAAAATCTCTCTTTAATATCTTTAACAGGTATAGTTATAGAAAAACCTTGGAGTAAAACTACTGAGTCTTGGGTGGCAGGAGATAGCAATTATTATGTCTTAGATGTGGGAGATTTAGAAATAGAAAAACGTTCCGCTGAAGAAGGTGTAATTTTGCGTGCTTCAGAAGCGATCGCTTGGGAAACTTTTGTCAAATATGTCGGAATAAAAGTGGAAATAAAAGGAGAATATGTTGATAGTAAACCGTATCAACCAAAGAGTGTTTATGAGTCTTTTCCAATGGGAATGGATGGCAAACCTTTACCTAGAGGAGCAGGGTTTAAAGTTTATGAAATTAGGGTGTTAGATGAGTAAATACAGCATATTTTTGGCAAATGAAGTACAGGTTAAATCGCCAAATTATTGTAGTGCGGGAATCTTGCCAGCGACAGATGTATATCATAACAACGAAAATCCCTGTATTAGTTGTTTTATTAAAGTTAAAAATTGACTACTTCTAATCTTTCCCCTAACCCAAAGATAGAGAAAATTTCTATCTTTCCAACTCTACTATTTATTTGAGAAGGAAAAATTTACTACTTCTAATCTTTCCCCTAACCCAAAGATAGAGAAAATTTCTATCTTTTCGATTTCAATATTTAACTAAAAGGAAAAAAATAAATAATACTTCTTTATATTAAATCCTCTCAATTTTAATCAGAGGTAATTATCAATTATCAATTCTAGATATGTGTGGTCTAGAAATACTATTTTTAAACATTTCCTCTAAACTTTTATTTCTCACATTTTCCGATTCTTTTCCCCACTTCCATATACTTTCATAGAAAAAGAAAGATACTCCAGAAAAATTTCTCTTCCTCACAGCTTCCACTTGTTCTTCAACTATTTTTATTGGAGTCGAATTATTTCTCAAACCAGTCATAATTCCAATGGCAAAATTAATATCATTTTTTACTAATTTAACCTCCGTTTGTTCCAACTCATAAATAAAACGTTTCATATCTGAACGATAAACCTGTAAAACAATTTCATCAATCCATTTTTCTGTTGCCCAAGTAAACCAGTCTTGTAAATAAACAGGTAAAGCAAAGTGCAAAGGATTCGGAGATATAGAAATAATACAGTCAGGTTTTATCGCTTTTATTTCTTTAGAAATTCTTTCCATGAAACTATTAATTTTATCAGCTCGCCAACGCACCCAAAAACTTTCTTTAGAATTTTCAGAAGGCGATAAACCATCAAGTTCTTTTTCATATAATTTAACTGTAAAATCATCATAACCAAATTCCCCAGGCAAACCAAAATGGTCGTCAAATTGAATCCCATCAACATCGTATTTAGTAACAATTTCCAGAACTAAATCTATTATAAATTGTTGTACTTCTGGATGAAAAGGATTCAGCCAAACTCGTGGATATTCACCTTCCATTTTTATAGTATTTCCATCCCGACGTTTTGTTAACCAATTAGGATGTAATTTCGCTAATTCTGAATCTGCTGGTGCCATGAAACCAAATTCAAACCAAGGAATAATTGTTAAGCCTTTTTCATGTCCTTCACTAACAATTTCTTGTAAAAAATCTCGCCCTTGTAAACCAGGTGTAGGATCTAAAGATTTGCCAAATACTTGTTGTGCTACTTGACTAGGATAGAAAGTATAACCTCCTTGCCAAACAGTGGGATAGAGTGTGTTGAAGTTGAGATTTGCTAAACGATTTACTGCTGCTTTTGTCGCTGTACTAGAAAATAAAACATCGCTATCTATATTAGTTATCCAAACACCACGAATTTCGGTTTTGGGTTGTGCAGTTTTGCTAATTTTAGTAGAGGCAAATACCAGTACAATTGCCGTAAAAATTGCAATTAATATTAAGGTAATAGTTCGGAAATTTGATTTTGATTTAAACATAAAATTTTTAGTGTATTTGATTTTTTTTAGTAAGCGATCGCTCTAATTCAGACATTGATAATTTATCTAAACATAAATAGTCTTCAAATTCAATGCTTAGCATTTTTTCCT
>NZ_JAYKGW010000107.1:0-13233 GCF_035285525.1 Okeania sp.
CATACCGATAAATTTGGGTGTGTGTGGGGCGGGTTTATTTAATTTAATATTTATACCGATAAATTTGGGTGTGTGTGGGGGCGGGTTTATTTAATTTAATATTTATACCGATAAATTTGGGTGTGTGTGGGGGCGGGTTTATTTAATTTAATGTTCATACCGATGAATTTCTTGTGAAACCCGCCCCTACATACATTGGGGGTGTAGGGTTGGTAGAAAAATTGAGCTGACTGCTGATAGCTGAATGTTGAATGCTTAAAGATCAGACCGACAACATAATCTGAGAACCTTGACCAGTTTTAGTAACTTCAATTCTAGCTTGAAAAGCTTCTTTAAAATGAGGAATATGAGTCACTGTTAATATACAAGAAAAATCAGCAGCAATGGCATTAATAGCAGCAATTAATCTGTCACATCCCTCCGCATCTTGAGTACCAAAACCTTCATCAATAATCAACATTTGTAAGGCAGTACCAGAACGTTGCGCCAACAATTTCGATAAAGCCAAACGAATGGCAAAATTAACTCGAAAAGCTTCCCCTCCTGAATAAGTTTCATAAGGTCTGGTTCCTTTAGTATCTGCTATTAAAATATCTAATGTATCTATCCATTTAGCATTTTTCTTACTTCCTTTTGTGGCTTTTTGGGTAACAAATTGAATGTGCAATTGATTAGCACTTAACCTCGCTAAAATCTGATTAGTTTCTGCCTCTAACTGGGGCAAAATATTCTCAATCATTAATGCCTGAATCCCCTTTTTCCCAAAAGCTAAACCTAATTCCTGATAAACTCGATATTGCCGTTTCGTAGTTTGTAATTCTGCCAATTGTTGATGATTCTGAGCTTGCAAATTTTCTAAATGTTGTAACTGTTGTTTCACTCTACCTAAACTTCCTAATTTTTCGTCTAATTCCTGACGACACTCTTGAATTTTTTTATCTAAATAAGCAATTTTTTTATCCAGATTAGGAGCTGGTTCTAGCTGTTGATTTAAAACAGATATCTGACCCTTAATTCCGGCTAAATCTTGCTGTCGATTTTCGATAACTTTATTCAATTCATTGATTCTGTCTAATAACTGAGGATATTGTTTTTGAGCTTGACGTAATTTTTCAACTCTAGTTAACCAAAATTGTGCTTTTCTCAACTCCGACCTAATATTATTATGTTCATCTAAATTATATCCAATCTCTGCCATTTCTCTCTCAATAACCAAAATTTGTTGCTGTACTTCAGAACCTTGTTTTTGTCGCTCCAAATCTTTTTCTAAACTAACAATTTGTGACTCAATTTCTGGCATCTGACCCCGAACTTTTCCTAACTTTGTTTCTGCATCCTTAATTTGCCCATACTTAATTTCTGCCCACCTTAATTTTTTCTCCTCCTCCCTCGCTAAACTATGACTCCGGTCATCATAATTAAACTGTTGAAGTTGCTGTTCTAAAGTGCTAATTTCAGCATATAAATTAATGGCAAAATCACCCGTATGTAGCGATCGCTCAACTTCCTCTACTTCCTTTACTAACTCTTGCAATAAACTTTCATCCTTTTGAATATTATCTAACTGTACCTGTAAACCACCCCGACGCTCCCGTAACTCATCATATTCACTCAACTCGTCATCTATTTGTCGATATTCTGTTCTTAAAACGTGAATCTCTCGCTCAGAAATAGTCAGTTGTTCCCGCGCTACCCACAACAAATCTCTAATTTCTCTTTGCTGACTTTGATGTTTATCCACCACCAAATGCCAATGATGTTCGTCCAAAGGACGATCGCACA
Organism: Okeania sp.; assembly: GCF_035285525.1. GTDB lineage: Bacteria > Cyanobacteriota > Cyanobacteriia > Cyanobacteriales > Microcoleaceae > Trichodesmium. The sequence goes on from NZ_JAYKGW010000107.1 coordinate 1,783, forward strand.
ACGGACAAGGTGGATATTCTTTGACTGTTATTTTGCCATTACCATTACCTTGATTTAATAATTGTAACTTTTGGTCTAACTCTTTCAGTCTGGTTTCATAATCTTTTTTATTGCGGATTAAACGTTCTAAAAATTGATGTCTTTCCTGACCTTTTTCCCGCACCCGTTGTTGATAAACTCGCTTATTCTCCAGTTGAGAAATTTCTGTAACTACTTTCTCTAAAGTTGCTTTCAGTTGGGGTTGTTTTTGCTGTTGAGTTCGCCGTAGTTGACGGACTCTAGAATTAAGTTCTTCTAAACGTGCGCTCAAACGTGCTTGACCTTTTTCGAGTTCAGTTTGTAATTTTTGCCGTTGTTGTATCAGGGGAGCAACTTCTATTTGTAACTTATCTAGTTTATTTAATTTTGCTCTTGCTGCTTGTAGTTGCGCCAAAGCATTTTCAATATCAGCACCCTTGCTCAAAATATGCAAATTATCTTGTTCCTGGTCTTTCAGAGAGTTTAACTGTCCTCGATATTGCTGAATATGGTTTTGGAGTTTCTGTAGTTGTTGCCGTTGTAACTCCTGAAGTTGTTGACGTTGATTGAGAGCATTTTGGTGTCTTTTAAATTTGGCAGATAAATTTTCTTCCGTAGTTTGCAGATTTTGGAAATGAGCATATCCACTCTTAATTTCATTTTCCTGCTGCAATACTGCCAATAGTTCATCTTGCTGCTGTTGCGTAGTTGCGAGTTCCTGTTTGAGGCGATAACATTCTTGCACCAACTTGTCGTATTGTTGTTGTTGACTCCGCAATAATTTTTCCCAAGTTTGGCGCTCATGTTGTTGAGTTTGAAGTTGTTGAAGTTGTTCTCTATCAGTTTCTTGTTGTTGCTGTAGTTGAGTCAGAATAGTTTGGAGGTGACTTTGTTTTTGAGCGATCGCTTCCTTTTCTTGGAGTTGTTTTTGGTTCGTTACCAGACTTTGTTCGAGTATTTCCACTTTTGCTTTAAACTGTCGAGCAATATCTTTAGCTTTTTCTCCCAAAGCATCATATTGGTCAAGTTTCAACAGAGAAGCAAGAATTTCTTTCCGTTCATTGGGGCGCTTCAGCATAAACTCATCTGCCCTACCTTGACGCAAATATGCAGAATTTACAAATGTTTCATAGTCAAGTTTCAGATGCTCAATAATATTTTGTTGAGTTGCTCTGACACCTTTTTGGGTCAGACTTTTAAACCTGGAACCCGTATTAATTTGAAATTCTAGAGTCGGAGACTGACCCCGACGACGACCACGAATGACGCGATAGATGTTACCGTGAGTAGAGAACGTAAAATCTACCCGTACCTCTTTTTCTCCCAAACTAATAATATCGTCTTCAGTTGCCGCGCGACTATTTCCCCAGATTGCCCAGGCGATCGCTTCTAATAGGGAAGATTTTCCAGCACCGTTGGATCCGCAAATACAAGCAGTGTGCAGACCTGTAAAATCCAAAGATGCTTCGTGATAGCTAAGAAAATTTTGGAGTTGCAGTTTTTGAGGAATCATTTTGCTATAGAAAACAGGGAATAGGGAACACTTAACTCTTAACTGGGAATAGCGGTCGTTAGCAGAGTTTCCCCCAGGGTGGGATGGATGGGTTCCTTAACCATATCCAATCGACCAAGACAGGGAACAGTAGAATCTCAAAAATTTCCGTTGCTTCAACTGTTATACCATCTTTTCTAGGTTGTCTGAAAAACAACTACTATTATTGATGGTGTTATTTTTTGAAGCATTCAGAACTCAGCTTAAGAGCAATAAAAATTAATAGGAAGCACTCTTTTAACTTCTACTTTTCATCTATATATCTGACCTTGTAAAACTATTAGGACTTACGCACGAACGCTATTGGTAGGGTGCGTTTTGCGTTCCGCAAAGCTCCGCTTTATATGTCGGCTCAAGCGCCGAAACGCTAAGCGACATGTCAAGGGCACAACGCACCAATACTCTATAATATAGTGCCTTTGCGTAAGTCCTGACTATGTATATTTATGTCCATAAATTTATAGATTTGCTTCAAAAGCTAATAGCTGATAGCCGAATACTTACTATGATTTTTCACATCTTACATTAACACAAAAAATTAATTTTGGTATTAAAGTTCTATTTAGTAAAGGTAAGGAAGAAGGAAAAAGAAAGAAGAAAGAAGGAGAAAAAGAGGCTTTAGTTCTCTAGGAGAGAAACTTTAAGATCAGGAGAAACCTTACTTATATGGGGGTATTTGCAAACCTTCCATATCAGCAGGTGCTATAATACCGTTGGGTGTAGTTATTTGAATACGAAGATGTTGTATATGGGGTTTCATCAGTTGTTTGATGGGAATATAAATTAAGTTGGATAGATGTCATTTTAATTATTATAGGACTTACACGGGAGGAACCCGGTTTCTGGGATAAACCGGGTTTCTGGGTTCAGTTCAAACCACGAAAGTTGATCAACCCAGTTTCTGCGTAAGTCCTGTATTAGTTATCAGCTTTTAGTTATTCAAAATATGCTGTATAATATAACAGAATTTATGCAAAGGCACTATATATAGAGTTTTGGTGCGTTAGCGTCAGGGTAACGAACCCTACAGATAGCGTCCATGCGTAAGTCATAAAAGAATTTATGCACTGAAGCAATAAATTAGGTTTATTATCTTATTGTTTTTCTCTTTTACCAAATTTATTGGACAAACTCGCTCTAACTAAATCAGGACTTACGCACTCGCAACCAAGAAACCGGGTTTATTGCGGTTATCTTGTTGCTCAGACGAGGAAATTTCCTTGATCAATCCGGTTTCTGGGTAAGTCCTATAAAAATTAATCTGGAAAATATTTATGCAAATAACTCAATATCTCCATACTGCTCTCTTAGTTTCAGACCTAGAAAAGGCCGAACATTTTTACGGTCAAATTCTTGGTTTGGTACAAACAGATCGCTCTCTTAATTTTCCTGGCACCTGGTATCAAGTTGGTAACTTTCAAATACATTTGATAGTGTCTTCAGAAATAATTCCTGATGTTGTTAACTCAGAAAAATTAGGCAGAAACAGACATTTAGCATTTTCTGTCGCTGACTTAGATGCTACTAAAGCACAACTGCTAGCAAATAATTGCCCAATTCAAATGAGTGCTTCCGGTCGCGCTGCATTATTTACCCAAGACCCCGATGGTAATATTATAGAATTACAAGAGATTAATAATTAATCAGGACTTACGCATAATCGACGAGTTTTGGTGATTTGAGATTGCTATTCTTACGGACTGCGACCCATTCATGTCGCGGAGCAAAACGCTATCGCTCGTATCGGACAGAAATGCATTGCGCGTGCTTAAGTCCTGTTAATAATTCAGCACTTACCCAGAGAGAGGCACTATATATAGAGTTTTGGTGCGTTACGAACTGCGCTAACGCACCCTACTAGACCGTTTCATCTAAAATGGTGTATGGGGTAGGGGCGGGTTTATGCGGTAATTTTGATACTACTCTAAGATTTATACAAACCCGCCCCTAAGACGGTGGCTTATATCACTGGGGGCGGGTTTATCTAACGAGCTATAGAAAACTCGTTGTTAAGATTTATACAAACCCGCCCCTAAGACGGTGGCTTATATCACTGGGGGCGGGTTTATCTAACGAGCTATAGAAAACTCGCTGTAGGGACGCCCTTATGCAACGTCCCTACGGTGAAACCCGCCCCTACGGCGTCTTACTAATGCACTATTTTAGGCGAAACAATCCACTACTGAATTGTTTCATCTTAAATGGTGCATTAGGGAGTAGGGGAGTGGGGAAGTGTGGGAGTGGGGGAGAAAGATTATTGTCCTTGTTTCGTCCCTCAACCCAACCTACAGCTATTGCTGCGCTCCTTGTACGGACGTTGCATAAGGGCGTCCCTACGGTGTGTTACTAATGCACTTTTTTAGCTGAAACAGTCTACTACCAATAGCGTTCATGGATAAGTCTTGTATTAATTATTCATTATTCATTATTCATTAATTTCCTACTGCTTGTGAAAATTATTGCCTATTCATACACAGACCCTCTGTTGGAAACTGCACCAGACCTCACAATCTGGGGATGGGAAGTTGATGAGATATATCAAGACTTGGGCGATCGCCAACAACTTGAACAACTCTTCCAAGACTGTCACATCCAACCTGTTAATTATCTCTTGATTCGCCAACTTGAAGAGTTAGGAGATTCTGTAGAGGAAGTCTGCGATCGCCTCACCGAACTGGAATTTCTCAATATTAAAATTATCTCCCTGAAATCAGATATTAAAATCAACCAAGACCAAGCTATTAATAGACAAGCAACCAAAACTGACTTACTTAAACTTCTAAACCAAATTCGTCAAAACCAACATAGTCGGAAAATTCGTCAAGCTCACGCTCGCAACCGGATGAAAGCTATACCTCCGCCGGGGAAAGCACCTTACGGATATCGGCGAGGGAAAGACCGTTACACTCTTGACCGCAGTGCGGCCTCTGTAGTCAAAGATTTTTTTGAAAGGTTTTTATTATTCGGGTCTCTGCGGGGTGCTGTGCGTTATATTGAGAAAAAACACGGCAAAAAAATTTCTGTTACTACTGGACGACGGTGGTTAAGCAGTCCTGTTTATCGCGGTGACTTACAATATCAAAATGGGGAGGTTATCTCTAACACCCATCTACCAATTATTTCTAGGGAAGAAGCTGCCCAAGTGGAACGTTTGCTCCGGCGCAACAGTTCCATGCCACCCCGCACTGCTAGTGCTCCCCATTCTTTAGCAGGTTTAGTTGTCTGTAGAGAATGTGAATCTCCGATGATTACTGCTAGAGTGACTACATTTCGCAAAGATAGAGAATATCTTTATTTGCGACCTAAAAGTTGTTCTCGCAAACGCAAATGTAAAGCTTTAGCTTATCAAAAAATATTGGAGCAAACTATAGAAATAATTTGTCGAGAATTACCTCTTGCTGTTGCTGCTTTAGAAATGCCAAATATGGATGGAATTAAAAGTAAAATTAAACAGCATATTTCTGAGAAACAAGAGATTCTTTGTCAACTACCAAATTTAGTAGCTAATGGCATTTTTGATCGAGAAACTGCCGAACTCCGGACTTACAAATTAAAAACAGAAATTTCCCAATTAGAAAGTCAATTTAACCAACTACCACCAGTCAATTTATTAGAGACTGCTAAAGCAGTTTCCATACCCCAATTTTGGTGGGATTTATCTGAATCAGAACGGAGATTTTATTTACGAGAATTTATTAGCATAATTGAAATAATTCGTCAAGAGAACAGTTGGGATTTAGAAGTTATTTTTATTTTTTGAAGAAAGAGAAAAATTTATTGTTTTTAGGGGTTTGACGGAACACTTAACTGGGAATAGGTATGGAGGAAAAAAGTATTTTTGCTAACGTGATAAAAAACCTTTTTTCTTCCAAAGGGGGGAAGGGGGGACTCCAAAATAAAGTAGGGACGTTGTATGCAATTGCCCTACTATTTGTAAAATTATTTTTATAAAATGGTATGAGTATTTTTTTGTTGGTAAAATGAAAAATATTAAACCTATAATCAAAGGAGAAATTATGGAATTTACAATAATGAATATTATGGCTGTTGCAGCATCGGGATTAATGTTAATTGTAACAGGCGGAATTATATATTTAACTGCATCTGAGTGGCGCGATCGCCGACGTCAACAAAGAGATAAAACTGGCCGTTAAATTCAGTTATCAGTTATTGTTGCAGTGCGGGCATCTTGCCCGCGAAGGGTGTACCTCATTTCAGTAGTTATTGTTAAAGTTTCTAATCTTTAGATAGCTGAAAGCCTTCAAAGAGTAATAATTATTCCTAGAATTTTGTATTGTTTAGTCATGGAGAAAAAAGAAAAAAAGTTCCTTTTAGCCAATCCTCTTCTTTATAAAAAAAGGTAATTATTAATTACAGGACTTACGCAGATGAACCCAGAAACCCGATACGAGGGTAGATTATTACTGCTCAAAACAACGATTTATCCTAGAAACCGGGTTCCTCCCATGTAAGTCCTAAAAAAAAGGTAATTATTAATTATTCCCTGTTCCCTAAAAAAAAATATGAATAACAATCAAATTACTATTCTGATAGTTGATGATCGACCTAATAATTTATATCTTATTTCTGAAATTATTAGTGAAAAAGGATATAATTTAATCCAGGCAACTTCTGGGGAAGAAGCATTAAAATCTGCAAAGAGCCAGCCATTAGATTTAATTTTAATGGATGTTATGTTGCCAAAAATGGATGGTTACGAAGTCTGTAAAGTTTTAAAAGCTAATCCTAAAACTGCTAATATTCCCGTGATTTTTCTAACCGCTTTATCTGATATTGATCAAAAATTAAAAGGATTTATTGTCGGGGGAATAGATTATATTAGTAAACCTGTTCATCCGGGAGAATTATTAGCAAGAATAGAAGCTCAAATTACAATTAGTAAACTTCGCCTAGAATTAGAAACTAAAAATCAGCAACTACAACAAGAAATAGGAATAAAGAAACAGACCGAAAAAAATTTATCGGCAATTATTAATAATATGTCAGAAGGTTTGATGATTATTAATAAAGAAGGTAAGATAGTTTTTGTGAATCAAGCTTCAGAATTATTATGGCAAAAATCAGCAGCAGAATTAATAGGTGAAGAGATAGGTTTGCCTCTGATAGATGGCAATGAAACAGAAATATATGTTAGACAAAAATTAGGGAAATTAATATTTCTAGAAACACGGATAGGAGAAATGATTTGGCAAAATCAAACTGCTTATCTATTGACTATGAAAGATGTTACAGAACATCGTCAAGAACAAGAACGTTTAAAGTTACTAGAAAGAGCAATATTTACTGCACCTCAAGGAATAGTAATTGGTGATGTAAATTTAGATAGTCAACCGATAATATATGTTAATTCTGGTTTGGAAAAAATTACAGGTTACTCTTCAGTTGAAGTTGTTGGGAGAGATTATCCCTTTCTAGGAGATACTGATACAAATCAACCAGAAATAAAGGAAATTAGAGAGGCGATCGCTACGGGAAAAAAATGCCAAGTCATCTTGCCAAATACCCATAAAAATGGTAATAAATTATGGAACCAAGTAACAATTTCTCCAGTTTATGATGACTACGAAAATTTGACTCACTATGTAGCTGTGCAAGTAGATGTAACTGACCGCATAATTGCAGAAATGGAACTTTCTGCGGCTAAAGTTTCTCTGGAAAAACAAATACAACAAGCATTATTGCTCAAAGAAATTACTGATAAAATTCGCTCTAATTTGGAACCCACACAAGTATACGAAACAGCAGCAACTCAAATAGCAAAACTTCTCAATGTAGATTCTTGTCTTATCCATACCTATATAGAATCTCCTATACTCAGAATTCCCATAGTAGCTCACTATCAAAACTCTCATGTTGACTTAAACTCTAACTTGGAAATACCCATATTAGGTAATCCTCACGTTCAACTTATCCTGGGACAGGATTCAGCGATCGCTACCGATAATATTTACACCGAAGAAAAGCTCAAACCAGTTTTGCCTTTATTCGAGCAACTCAACATCAAATCAATAATGGTAATTAGAACTTCCTATCAAGGCAAAACTAACGGAGTAATTGGTTTATATCAATGTAGTTACACCCGTCATTGGACAGGAGAAGAAAAAGAGTTATTGGCAGCAGTAGCAGCTCAACTTGGGATTGCTATTGCTCAAGCAAATCTTTTAGCACAGGAGAAACAACAAGGACAAGAATTAGCAAAACAAAATCAACTGTTGCAGCAAGAAATTTCTATTAGAAGACAGATAGAAGAATCACTCAAAAAAAGTGAGGAACGTTGGCAATTAGTATTAAAAGGTAATAATGAAGGAATTTTTGACTGGAATATTAAAACTAATCAAGCATTTATTTCACCCAGGTTAAAAGCAATATGGGGATATGAGGAACATGAAATTATATCTCATTATCACGAATGGAGTAGTCGTATTCATCCAGATGATTACAATAAAGTGATAAATTATTTACAAGAATATCTAGAGCAAAAGCATTCACAGTTTAGGATTGAATATCGAACAGTTTGTCAAGACAATACCTATAAATGGATTGCAGCTAAAGGACAAGCGCTTTGGGATAACAATGGTGTTCCCAAAAGAATGGTAATTTCTCATCAGGATATTAGCGATCGCAAAGAAATAGAAGAAGCTTTAAAAGCAAGTGAAATTCGTTATCGGGAGTTGGTAGAGTCACAGGATAGTGTATTAGTTTGTAGATGGAAACCAGATGGTACACTCACATTTGTTAATAACCACTACTGTGAATTTTTTGGGAAATCTGCAAGTGAACTATTAGGTAGTAAATTTTCCCAATCAATACAGAATGAACTAAGTCAGCAACATATTGAGTCAATGAATCCTAAAACTTTAGAAAATCAGATGACATCTGTTTCTGGAGAACTACGATGGTTAAGTTGGACTAATCAACCAATTATTGATAGTAATCGTAATTTAATCGAATTTCAATCTTTTGGCATTGATATCACACAACAAAAACAACGGGAAGATGCTCTCAGGTTGATAGTTGAAGGTACTGCAACCCATACAGGTGATAATTTTTTCCTTGCTTGTGTTGACAAGATAGCTCAACTTTTACAAGTTCGTTATACTTGTGTTACTGAATTAAAGCAGTCAGAAAATCTCTTAGAAATGAGAGCATTTTGGAATGGTTCAGAAGTCAAAAATCATATTGTATATTCTCCCCAACACACTCCTTGTGAGAAAGTATTGGAGGGGAAAATTTATCATTATCCAGAATGTGTACAACAACTTTTTCCTAATGATACTTGGTTAGTTGACTTCAATATAGAAAGTTATTGGGGTATTCCTCTATATAATTCTCAAGGAGAAGTTATTGGTTTATTGGGAGTGATGGATGTCTTACCCATGAATATTAGTTCGTCTCAAGAGTTAATATTGAAAATTTTTGCAGCGCGAGTGGGAGCAGAATTAGAACGTTTGCAAGCAGAGGAAAAACTGAGAGGTTCTCAACAAAGACTTTCATTTCTCCTAGAAAATACTCCAGTGGGTGTGATTGAATGGAATACTGAGTGGGAAATTGTTGCGTGGAACCATACCGCAGAATTAATTTTTGGTTACACTGCTAGGGAAATAATAGGTAAGAAAGGATTAGAATTAATAGTTCCTCAAAATAGTAACACTTTGGTGGAAAGTGGTGAAATAGTTGTGGGTGACAACTGCATCATCACCGAAAACTTAACGAAAACAGGTAAAACAATTGTTTGCGAGTGGTACAATACACCTCTCTTAAATCCAGAAGGAACAACTATTGGATTTGCTTCTCTTGCTATTGATATTACCGAGCGTCAACAACAAGAATTATTAGAAAATGCTCAAAATACGACTCTGAAACTATTAGCTCAAGGTAAATCATTGCAAGAAGTATTATTAGAATTAACCACTCAAATAGACAAAATATTACCATCACTAAATTCTGCCATTCTTTTACTAACAGAAAATCGTGAATATTTACGTCCTTTTGTAGCACCTAATGTACCTCAAATTTGGCTTCAAGCTATTGATTCTATACCTTGGAAAAATCTTTGTTCTTTGAGTAAAGTAATTAATCTTCATCAACGGGTAATTATTGAGGATATTGTTAATGCTCCTGAATGTTCAAGTATCAAGGAAAAAGCTTTATTTAGTGGTTTGTATTCTGGTTGGTTTGAACCAATTTTTTCTGATGGAGAAGAGCAAGTTATAGGTGTTTTTGTAATGTACTTTCATAATCAGCGATCGCCAGAAACTAGAGATTTAGAAATACTTGCCTCTTTAGCCAGATTAACTGGTTTAATTATTGAACATAAGCAAGCAGAAATTGATCTGAAAAATGCTAAAGAAGCTGCGGAAACTGCCAATTTTGCTAAGAGTAATTTTCTCGCATCTATGAGTCACGAATTGCGTACTCCTTTAAATGCAATTTTAGGTTTTAGTCAATTATTAGCCAGGGATAATTCTTTAAATAAACATCAAATTGAACAAATAGAAATTATTAATAATAGTGGAGAACATTTGCTAAGTTTGATTAATGATATTTTATCAATGTCTAAAATTGAAGCTGGAAAAGTTACACTCAAAGAAGATTTATTTGATTTATACAGTTTTCTGCAAAATCTACAAGATATGCTCAGTGTAAAAGCCAATGAAAAAGGTTTAGAATTTTTATTTAAACTGGCAGATGACCTGCCTGAAATTATTACTGCGGATGAAGGAAAATTGCGTCAAGTTCTAATTAATATTATAGGTAATGCTATCAAATTTACATCTCAAGGAAAAGTTATTTTGTCAGTATCTAATAGTAACTCTTCAGATAAGATAAAATTTGCCATTGCCGATACTGGTCGAGGCATTGCAGAATCAGAAATAGATGCTTTATTTGAACCTTTTGTGCAAACTACTACAGGTAAAAAAACCATAGAAGGAACAGGTTTAGGTTTACCTATTAGTCGTAAATTTGTGCAGTTAATGGGTGGAGAAATATCTGTTAGTAGTCAAGTCGAGAAAGGCACAACTTTTACATTTGAAATTATTGCCAAAAATTCCGGAAAATCAAAAGAAATATCAATCAGAGAAACATTAGCTAATCAATCAAAAATAGTAGACTTAACATCTAATAAATATAGATATCGAATTTTAATAGCTGAAGATATCGAAGAAAACAGTCAATTATTATTACAATTACTTGAACCTTTAGGATTTGAACTTCAGGTAGCTGAAAATGGTAAAAAAGCTATATCTATTTGGGAAACTTGGAAACCACATTTAATTTTTATGGATATTGTTATGCCTGTTATGGATGGTTATGAAGCAACTAAAATTATTAAACAAACAGCCTTGGGTAAAGCTACTACTATTATCGCTGTAACTGCTAATGCTTTTGATGAAAATCGTGATGCTATTTTAGCCGCTGGTTGTGATGATTTTATTACTAAACCTTTTTCAGAAAATCTATTACTAGAAAAGTTAGCTAATCATTTGGGAATAAATTATTCCTATGAAAAGGAAGAAGGAATTCAGAATTCTGAATTCAGAAGGGAGGATGAACTTGGAAAAAATAACTTTTTTTCTTCAGAAAAAAGAAGGCAGGAGGAAGGAGGAAAAAATAACTTTTCTTCTGTTGCTACAAAATCACAAATAGAAGTAATAAAAGAATCTTTAAATATCATGTCTTCTGAATGGTTAGAACAATTACATTTTGCTGTATTATCTGTTAATGATCGCCAAGTAAGTGAATTAATTATGCAGATTCCTAAAACAGAGGTAAAACTAATTAACTACTTAAAAAATCTAGTGGAAAATTTTCGTTTAGATGTTATTCTGGAATTAATAGAAAATCAGGAATATTTGTAA